>JBASJO010000217.1:0-3842 GCA_049655365.1 Rhodoferax sp.
AATGACCTCGTCGACCGGGATCACGTTGGCCACGCGGCCGCAGGTAGCGTAGCTCTCGCCAAAGATGCCGCCGTCACAGGCGCAGTCGCCCACCGCCACCACCAGTTTCGGTTCGGGGGTGGCGTCATACGTTCGTTTGAGTGCAGTTTCCATGTTGCGTGACACCGGGCCGGTGACCAGCAGCATGTCGGCGTGGCGCGGGCTGGCGACAAACTTGATACCCAGGCCCTGCAGGTTGTAATAGGGATTGCCCAGCGCGTTGATTTCCAGCTCGCAGCCGTTGCACGAGCCAGCGTCGACCTCGCGGATGGTCAGGGCCTGGCCCAGGATGTCGAGCAATTCCTGCTGGATGCGCGCGGCTTGCGCGGCATCAATGGCACCAATGTCGGGGGCGGCTTCGGTGCAAATACCGGCTTTGGCGATCTGCCTGACCACTTTCCAGATCATAGGTCTTGCCCCGAGTAACTCAAGTTGAACGACTTGTTGATGAGCGGGAAGTCGGGCACGATGTTGCCCATGATGGCGTGCTCCAGCACCGGCCAGTTTTGCGTTGAGGGGTCGTGCAAATGGCAGCGCAGGATGCGGTGGTGTTGCTCGGCACCGCCGAGTTCCAGCGCCACAAACAGCTCGCCACGCCAGCCTTCCACCCAGCCCGCGCCGCGCGTGGGCTGCTGCGGCAGGAGCACCGGGCAGCGCAGGTCGCCCATCGGCATCTCGACCAGGAGGCGCCGGATCAGGCGCAGGGATTCAAAAATCTCGTCAAAGCGCACGGCCACGCGCGCGGCCACATCGCCATTGTGCTGGGTGGCCATGACCACCGCCATGTCACTGTAGGGTGCCCAGGCTTGGTCACAGCGCAGATCCCAGCTTTGGCTGCTGGCGCGCCCGGCCAGCCCCGTCAAGCCCAACTGCGCGGCCAGCTCGGGCAGCACGCGCCCGGTGGTCATGAAGCGGTCTTGCAGGCCGGCGTGCGCCTCGTAAATATCAAACAGGGTGCGTACTTCCTGCTCCACCACGTCGCACTGCTGCAGCAGCAATTCGCGCGGGCCCAAGTCAATGTCATTGGTCACGCCGCCGGGCACGATGCAGTCCATCATCAGGCGGTGACCGAAAACAGTTTTGGCTGCGCGCAGCCAGTCTTCACGCAGGCGCGAGAACTGGGCCAGGCCAAAGGAAAAGGCGGCGTCGTTGCCCAGCGCACCCAGGTCACCCAGATGGTTGGCAATGCGCTCGCGCTCCAGCATCAGCGCGCGCAGCCAGGTGGCGCGCTCGGGCACCGTGGTCTGTGTGGCGGATTCCAGCGCCATGCAATAGGCCCAGGCGTAGGCCACGGTACTGTCACCCGAGACACGGCCGGCCAGCCGGTAGGCGTCCAGTGGCGCGAGTTGGGTCATGCGGTGTTCCGTGCCCTTGTGGGTGTAGCCCAGGCGCTGCTCCAGGCGCAGCACTTTTTCACCGACCACCGAAAAGCGGAAATGGCCGGGCTCGATGATGCCTGCATGCACCGGGCCCACCGGGATCTCATGTACACCGTCGCCGTCCACATGCACAAACGGGTAGTCGACGAGTTCGCCAGCCGCCAGCAGCGGCAAGGTGTCCGGGTCCTGTTGCAAGGGGAAATGGTCAACCGGCCAGGCGCCGTGGTTGAGCCAGGCGCGCGTGTCCTGGGCACCCAGCGCAACCACGCCCGACAGGTCGGCCGCAGCCCGCTGCATGCGCGCCGCACAGGGAAACACGGTGGCCAGATCGGGGTAGACCCAGCGCCCGTCCTGCTGCGTCAGCGGCAGCGACAGCCAGAACGCACCTTCGAGCGTGGCGTAAGCCGCACACATGGTGGCCTCCGGGCTCATGGGGCCAGCCCACAGTGCGAGCAAGCGACCGCCCGCGTCACGCACGGCGGTGGCAGCTATTTGCCACTGCGCAAAGCTCACCTGCGCATGCCAGACCGGCACCGGCGCAGGCAGGGCGACAAACTCAAGCGCGAGTCCGGAAATCTGCATGTGCCTAACCTCCCAGCATGCTGGCCGCTTGCACGTACCAGCCGTTCAGATAAGGGGGAATGTACAAGCCCAGCACCAGCGCCAGCGCCAGGTGAACAAACACCGGAATCAGCGCTGGCGGATGCGCCAGCGGCTTCAATGTGGAGTCGCCAAAGACCATGGGCAGCACGCGGATCAACATCGAGGCAAAGGCCACGCCGAGCGCCAGAAACAAAAACGGTGCGGCCCAGGGTTGCTCGCGCATGGCCGTGGTCAGAATCAAAAATTCACTGGCAAAGACGCCAAACGGCGGCATGCCCAAAATCGCCATGACCCCCAGCATCAGGCCCCAGCCCACGGTCGGGTTGACCTTGATCAGGCCACGGATCTCACTCATCAGCTGGGTGCCGGCTTTCTGTGTGGCATGGCCCACCGTGAAAAAGATGGCCGACTTGACCAGCGAGTGCACCGTCATGTGCAAGAGCCCGGCAAAGTTGGCCACCGGCCCGCCCATGCCGAAGGCAAAGGTGATCAGGCCCATGTGCTCGATGCTCGAATAGGAAAACATGCGCTTGACGTCTTTTTGCCGCGACAGAAAGAACGCCGCCACCGTGACCGACAACAAACCAAAACCCATCATCAACTGGCCCGCCATGTTGCTGTCGAGCGCGCCATCGGCGAGCACCTTGCAGCGCAGCACCGCGTACATGGCCACATTGAGCAACAGCCCCGACAACACGGCCGACACCGGCGTCGGGCCCTCGGCGTGAGCATCGGGCAGCCAGCTGTGCAGCGGCACCAGGCCGATCTTGGTGCCGTAGCCAATCAGCAGGAACACAAAGGCCAGCGACACGATGGTCGGGTCGAGCTGGCCCTTGATGTCGTTGAGGCCGGTCCAGAGCAGCGTGGCGTGCTCGGGGCCGAGCACCTTTTCTGCGGCCATGTACATCAGGATGGTGCCGAACAGCGCCTGCGCAATGCCGACGCCACACAAGATGAAATACTTCCAGGCGGCCTCCAGGCTGGCGGTGGTGCGGTACACGCTGACCAGCAGCACAGTGGTCAGCGTGGCGGCTTCCATGGCGACCCAGATGATGCCCAGGTTATTGGTGGTGAAGCCCAGCAGCATGGTGAAGCTGAACAGCTGGTACATGCTGTGGTACAGGCGCATGCGCGCAAACGTCATCTTGCCGTGGTCCTGCTCGATGCGCATGTAGGGTCGCGAAAAAATGGCGGTGGTCAGGCCGACAAAGGCCGTGAGCGTGACCAGGAACACATTGAGCGGGTCAATGTAAAACTGCTGACCCAGCACAAACTGCGGGCCGTCGTCCATCACCTGCGAGGTGAGCACGCAGGAGGCCAGGAACGTCAGCAGGCTGAAAGCCACATTGACGTCGCGGGCATAGGCGCGGTGGCCGGTCAGGGCCAGCACCAGCCCCCCCAGCAGAGGAAGTCCCAGAACAAAAAACAAAACGTGCATGCTCAGTCTTCCTTGAGCTTTTCAAGGTGTTGGATGTCCAGCGTGTCAAATTTCTCGCGAATCTGAAACATGAACACCCCCAGAATCAGCACGCCCACCAGCACGTCGAGCGCAATGCCAAATTCAACAATCATGGGCATGCCATTGGTGACCGCCGTCGCCGCAAAAATCAGGCCGTTTTCCATCGACAAAAAGCCGATCACCTGGGGCACCGCCTTGGAGCGGGTGATCAGCATCAAAAAAGACAACATCACGCACGACAGCGCGATACCAAGCGACCCGCCGGCAAGCGAACTCGACAAGCGCGACACCGGCAGCGCCAGGCTGAAGGAAAAAATCACCAGCGCAATGCCCACCAGCATGGTGGTCGGCACGTTGAGCAG
>JBASJO010000218.1:0-23853 GCA_049655365.1 Rhodoferax sp.
GGTTTGCCGACCAGTTGCTGGCCCACGCCGACGAACTTGCCCTGATGGAGACCCTCGACATGGGCAAACCCATCCAATACGCCCGCAATGT
The DNA here is from genome assembly GCA_049655365.1 of Rhodoferax sp. Taxonomy (GTDB): domain Bacteria; phylum Pseudomonadota; class Gammaproteobacteria; order Burkholderiales; family Burkholderiaceae_C; genus Rhodoferax. The sequence goes on from JBASJO010000218.1 coordinate 92, forward strand.
CGATGTCAACAGTGCGGCCAATTGCCTGCGTTGGTACGGCGAGGCAGTGGACAAGATTTACGACGAAATTGCGCCCAGCGCCAGCACCGCGTTGGCGCTGATCCAGCGCGAGCCGATGGGCGTGGTCGGCGTCATCGTGCCCTGGAACTACCCCATGATCATGGCCGCCTGGAAGATCGCTCCGGCGCTGGCCGCTGGCAACTCGGTGGTGCTCAAGCCCAGTGAAAAATCGCCTTTGACAGCGCTGCGCCTGGCCGAACTGGCGCTGGAAGCCGGCATTCCGCCGGGGGTGTTCAATGTGGTGCCGGGTTATGGGCTTGAGGCCGGTTCGCCGCTGGCGCTGCACATGGACGTCGACTGCATTGCTTTCACCGGCTCCACGCGCGTGGGCAAGCAAATCCATGTGATGGCCGGGCAAAGCAACCTCAAGCGCGCCTGGACCGAGCTGGGCGGCAAGTCGCCCAATATCGTCTTTGCCGATTGCCCGGACCTGGACAAAGCGGTCGAGGCTGCGGTTGGCAGCATTTTCTTCAACCAGGGTGAGAGCTGCAACGCGCCCTCACGCTTGTTTGTCGAGGCCAGCATTCGCGAGCAGTTTCTGGAAAAGACGCTGGCTCTGGTGCCCGGCTACGCGCCCGCCAACCCGCTGGCGCCCGACACCGTCATGGGCGCGATCGTCGACCAGACCCAAATGAACTCGGTGCTGCGCTACATCGCGCTGGGCAAGGAGGAGGGTGCAGCCCTGCTGGCCGGGGGCGAACAGGCGCTGCTTGACACCGGCGGCTGCTACGTGCAGCCCACCATCTTTGCCGGCGTGACCCCTGACATGACCATTGCCCGCGAAGAAATCTTTGGCCCGGTGCTCTCGGTGCTGTCCTTCACCGACACTGCGGAGGTGGTGCGCCAGGCCAACCAGAGCATTTACGGCCTGCAGGCGGCGGTATGGACGCGCGACATCAACAAGGCGCACGGTGTGGCGCGCGCGCTCAAGGCCGGCACGGTGCATGTCAACCAATATGACGAAGACGACATCACCGTGCCCTTTGGCGGCTACAAACAAAGCGGGGTAGGGCGCGACAAGTCGCTGCACGCGTTTGACAAATACACCGAGACCAAAACCACCTGGATCCGCATCGACAGTCCGGTCTGAACCCTTGCCACCCTGAGCCACGCACCATGTCCCCAACCGACACCCTCCAATCCACCATCGACGACCTGTCCGCGCAAGGCATCCACAGCATCCTGACCCAGTTTTGCGATCTGCATGGCGTTGCCAAAGGCAAGCTGGTGCCGCTCGACGACCTGAAGGAATGGGTGGAGCTTGGTGCCGGTTTTGCCGGCCCCAGCATCTGGGGCACCGGTCTGGGACGTTTTGGCGCGCGCAGCGAATACTACGGTCGTGTGCAACCCGAAACTCTTCGGTCCTTGCCCTGGTTGCCGGGCGTGGCGCACGCGGTGTGCGACGGTTATGCCGCTGGCGAGCCGCTGGCTACTTGCTCGCGCCAGTTGCTGCAGCACCAGCTCGCGCGCCTGAAGGCACGTGGCTGGACCTTGTGGGTGGGTATCGAGCCCGAATTTTTCCTACTCCGCCAGGATGAAAAAGGCGACTGGCAGGGCGCCGACGCACAGGATCGCCTGGACAAACCCTCTTACGACCTGAAAGCCATCCACCGCAACCACGGGTTTCTGGACGACATGCGCCAGACCCTGACCGCCCTGGGTTTCCGGCTGCAGCAAATGGACCACGAAGACGCCCGTGGCCAGTACGAGATCAACTACCGCTACCACTGCGCGCTGGAAGCCGCCGACCACTACATGCTGTTCAAGATGGCGGCGCACGCCATGGCGCAAAAGCATGGTGCTGTCTTCAGTTGCATGCCAAAACCTTTTGCCACCATGCCGGGCAGCGGCCTGCACTTTCACATGAGCATCACTGACGCCCAAGGGCGGGCGGTTTTTCAGGACACCAGCGACGCCCTGCAACTCAGCCCCACGGCCTACAGCTTTGTGGCCGGCCTCTTAAAACACGCTGATGCTTTGAGTGCGCTGTGCGCGCCCACGGTCAACAGCTACAAGCGGCTGACTTGTAGCGACAGCGCGTCGGGCACCACCTGGTCACCGGTGTGGAAAGCTTTTGGTGACAACAACCGCACCTGCCTGGTGCGCAGCGTCGCCGGGCGCATCGAATGGCGCCTGCCCGACCCGTCCTGCAACGTTTACGCAGCCATCGCCGCTACCCTGGCCGCCGGGCTGGATGGTATTGACCAGCATATGACGGCGCCCGCTCCCTGCGCAGAAGACCTGTACGAGCGCTTTGCCAGCGGCCAGACCATGCCCACGCGCCTGCCGCGTGACCTCGGCGCCGCGCTCGACGCGCTGGCGGCTGACACTGTGCTGATGGACGCCGTCGGCCACGACTTCTGCCAACAATTCCTCGCCATCAAACGGCAGGAGTGGAGCAGCTTTAGCCAGTCGGTCAGTGACTGGGAACTCAGGCGCTACGCCGATCTGTTTTAATTTTGCATTGCGAAATTTTAATTTCGTATCGTGCAATGAAGCCAATCAAAATTGGCTAAAAAATTTGAAAATTCAGAGAATAGCTTTTCATATTTAGAAATGAATAGTCTAAGTTATTGATTTAACTTGATTAAATAAAAGTCTTCTATAAGACATAAGATGTGTTTGGTGTCTTCTATAAGACATAGAATAAACACCATGACATCGACAGCGTAATGCCATAGATGCCTTCCTTTTCATCAACTCAGGAGTGACCTCATGCCACAGACTCTCACAGAACAATTAAGCCGCGAACAACAAATTGCCGCCCTGGAAAAAGACTGGGCGACCAACCCGCGCTGGAAAGGCATCAAGCGCGGTTACAGCGCTGCCGACGTGGTGCGTCTGCGTGGTTCCTTCCCGATCGAGCACACTCTGGCGCGCCGTGGTGCTGAAAAGCTGTGGAACATGGTCAACACCGAAGCCTATGTCAACTGCCTCGGTGCCCTCACCGGTGGTCAGGCCATGCAGCAGGTCAAGGCCGGCGTCAAGGCCATTTACCTGTCGGGCTGGCAAGTCGCCGCTGACAACAACTCCTACGCTTCCATGTACCCCGACCAGTCGCTGTACCCGGTGGACTCGGTGCCGACCGTGGTCGAGCGCATCAACAACACCTTCCGCCGCGCCGACGAAATCCAGCACTCCAAAGGCATTGACGCGGGTGACAAGGGCTATATCGACAACTTCGCACCCATCGTGGCCGACGCTGAAGCCGGTTTCGGCGGTGTGCTCAACGCGTTCGAGCTGATGAAGGCCATGATCAAGGCCGGCGCTGCTGGCGTGCACTTTGAAGACCAGTTGGCTTCGGTCAAGAAATGCGGCCACATGGGCGGCAAGGTGCTGGTGCCGACCGCCGAAGCCTGCCAGAAGCTCATCGCAGCCCGCATGGCCGCCGACGTCTGCGGCGTGCCGACCCTGGTGATTGCCCGAACCGACGCCGAAGCCGCCGACCTGCTGACCAGCGACTACGACGAAAACGACAAGCCTTTCCTCACCGGTGAGCGCACCGCCGAAGGCTTCTACAAGACCAATAAGGGCATGGACCAAGCCATCAGCCGCGCCGTGGCTTACGCCGAGTACGCCGACCTGGTGTGGTGCGAAACCGGTACGCCCGACCTCGAATTTGCCCGCAAATTTGCCGAGGCCGTGCGTGCCAAGCACCCGGGCAAGCTGTTGGCCTACAACTGCTCGCCTTCCTTCAACTGGAAGAAGAACCTCGACAACGCCACCATTGCCAAGTTCCAGAAAGAACTCGGCGCCATGGGCTACAAGTACCAGTTCATCACGCTGGCCGGCATCCACTCCATGTGGTACAACATGTTCGACTTGGCGCAGGACTACATGGCACGCGGCATGACCGCTTATGTGGAAAAAGTGCAAGAACCCGAATTTGCGGCCCGCGACCGTGGTTACACCTTCGTGTCGCACCAGCAGGAAGTCGGCACCGGTTACTTCGACGAAGTCACCACCGTCATCCAGGGCGGCAAGTCCAGCGTCACGGCCCTGACCGGCTCCACTGAAGAAGAGCAGTTCCACTGAAGAAGCCGGACCTGAGGAGGTCAGAGGCTGGCGTTTCCTGCGGGGGCGGCCAGCCTTTTTTCATGGGAGCGACTGCGGTTAAAATCACCCATCACAAACGCGGAGCCTTCCGCGTTTTTTAATTACCTTTTCTCCTCAAAGCCATGGTCCAAATCACGCTTCCCGATGGTTCTCAACGCAACTACGACGCCGCGGTCACCGTGGCCGAGGTGGCCGCGTCCATCGGTGCCGGGCTGGCCAAGGCGGCGTTGGCCGGCAAGGTGAACGGGCAGGTGGTCGATACCAGCTTTGTGATCGACAAGGACAGCAGCCTGGCCATCATTACCGCCAAGGACGCAGACGGCCTGGAAGTGATTCGCCACTCTGCGGCGCACCTGTTGGCCTACGCCGTGAAAGAGCTTTTTCCCGCGGCGCAGGTCACCATCGGTCCGGTCATTGAAAACGGCTTTTTCTACGACTTTTCGTTCGAGCGTCCGTTCACCCTGGACGACCTGGCCGTCATCGAAAAACGCATGACCGCGCTGGCCGCCAAGGATGAACCCATAGTGCGCCGGGTGTTGCCACGGGACGAGGCGGTGGCTTATTTCAAGGGCCTGGGCGAGCACTACAAGGCCGAAATCATTGCCAGCATTCCTGCCGGTGAAGACGTCAGCCTGTACCGTGAAGGTGCCTTTGAAGACCTGTGCCGCGGCCCGCACGTGCCCAGCACTGGCAAGCTCAAGCACTTCAAGCTCATGAAAGTCGCGGGTGCCTACTGGCGCGGCGACCACAAAAATGAAATGCTGCAGCGCATTTACGGCACGGCCTGGGCCACCAAGGAAGATCTGCAGCAGCACCTCACCATGCTCGAAGAGGCTGAAAAACGTGACCACCGCAAATTGGGCCGCGAACTTGACCTGTTCCACATCGATGACCACGCCCCGGGCCTGGTATTTTGGCACCCCAAGGGCTGGGCCATCTGGCAGGCGGTGGAGCAGTACATGCGCCAGGTCTACCGCGACAACGGCTACCAGGAAGTCAAGGGCCCGCAACTGCTCGACAAGGGCCTGTGGGAAAAAACCGGTCACTGGGACAAGTACCGTGACAACATGTTCACCACCGAGTCCGAAAAACGCGACTTCGCCCTGAAACCCATGAACTGCCCGGGTCACATCCTGATCTTCAAGCAGGGCCTGAAAAGTTACCGTGACCTGCCGTTGCGCTACGGCGAGTTCGGCCAGTGCCACCGCAATGAAGCCACCGGCGGACTGCACGGCATCATGCGGGTGCGCGGCTTTACCCAGGATGACGGCCACATTTTCTGCACCGAAGACCAAATTTTGGCCGAATGCGTGGCCTACACCACGCTGCTGCAAAAGGTCTATGCCGACTTCGGTTTCAAGAACATCATCTACAAGATCGCCACCCGGCCCGAGCAGCGCATTGGCGCGGACGACATCTGGGACAAGGCCGAGCATGCGCTCATCGAGAGCTTGCGCGCTTCGGGGTGCGAGTTTGAGCTCTCGCCCGGTGAAGGCGCTTTTTACGGCCCCAAGGTCGAATACACCCTGAAAGACGCCATTGGCCGGCACTGGCAGTGCGGCACCATCCAGGTCGACTTCTCCATGCCTGAGCGGCTTGACGCCGATTACGTGGGTGAAGACAGCGCCCGCCATCGCCCGGTCATGCTGCACCGCGCCATCGTTGGTAGCCTGGAGCGTTTCATCGGCATTTTGATCGAGGAAACCGCTGGCGCCCTGCCAACCTGGCTCGCGCCGGTGCAGGTCAAGGTGCTCAATATCACCGACGCACAGGCCGAATATGCCCGTGATGTCGTCAAAACGCTGCAGAATCAAGGCTTTAGGGTCGAGGCAGATCTGCGCAATGAAAAAATCACGTATAAAATACGGGAGCATTCAATGCAGAAGGTGCCGTATCTGATCGTCATTGGCGACAAAGAGATGGCTTCCGGTGCTGTTGCAGTGCGCGCCCGAGGTGGACAAGACCTTGGCGTGATGTCGGTAGCCGAATTTGCTCAAAAGCTCTCGGCCGATGTCACGCACAAATCATCGCTTTGATTTTTGAATTGTTCATGGGGGCTGCGCTGCCCAGTTTTAGCCACGGTGCCTGTGGCAGTTTTTGTGAAGGATTAAGTCATCGCTACCGAATTTCGTGATCGCCGTCACCGCGAAGAACGCAAACACCGATTGAATCGGGAAATCATGGTGCCAGAGGTTCGCCTCTCTGGTGTTGAAAACGAACCCCTGGGTGTTGTCAATATCAACGACGCACTGCGCATGGCGGGCGAGTTGGACGTGGACCTGGTTGAGATTGCTGCTACTGCCAATCCGCCGGTGTGTCGTTTGATGGATTACGGCAAGTTCAAGTACCAGGAACAAAAGAAAGCTGCTGAAGCCAAAGCCAAGCAGACCGTGATCGAAATCAAGGAGATCAAGTTCCGCCCCGGTACCGATGACGGCGACTACAACATCAAGATGCGCAACATCAAGCGCTTTCTTGCTGATGGCGACAAATGCAAGATCACCTTGCGTTTTCGCGGTCGCGAAATCACCCATCAGGAACTCGGCATGGCCTTGCTGAACCGCATTCGTGATGAATTGGGTGACCTGATTTTGGTCGAGCAGTTTCCCAAGCTCGAAGGGCGCCAGATGATCATGATGATCGCGCCCGGCCGCAAGAAAGTGGCTGCGGCCAAGCCGGTGGTGACCGAGGTCACCGCCAGCATGTAAAGAATTGGGGCAGACGCCGCAAGGTGTTTGCCACGAAAGTGGCAGGTTCACGCCTGCCACTAAAAGTGGAGAGTTTTTAACTCGCCACTAAAAGTGGCTCGGGGCCATCAAGGCTGCAAATTGATTGCAGACGCCTCACGAGCACAATGTAATAGGAGCAGTAAATGCCCAAAATGAAGACCAAGAGCGCGGCGAAGAAACGCTTCCGCGTCCGTCCAGGTGGTACCGTTAAACGCGGTCAAGCCTTCAAACGTCACATTCTGACCAAGAAGACCACTAAAAATAAACGCCATCTGCGTGGTTCAACTGCTGTTCATGAGACCAATATGGGTCACATGGCACAGATGCTTCCAGGCCGCGGTATTTAATTAACGACGAACAAGGAGTACTCACATGCCTCGCGTCAAACGTGGTGTAACGGCTCGCGCCCGCCACAAAAAAGTTTTAGCCCTTGCAAAAGGTTTCCGCGGTCGTCGTGGTAATGTCTTCCGCGTCGCCAAAGAAGCGGTGATGAAGGCTGGGCAATATGCCTACCGTGACCGTCGTACCAAAAAACGTGTCTTCCGTCAGTTGTGGATCGCCCGTATTAACGCCGCTGCTCGTCAGTGTGGCATGACATACAGCCAGTTCGCCAACGGTCTGAAGAAAGCCAGTATCGAGATCGACCGCAAGGTTTTGTCTGATATTGCGATCCATGACATGGCCGCATTTGCTGGTATCGTGGAACAAGTCAAGGCCAAACTGGCTGCTTGAGTTGCGTTGGTTGCTATTTAATTTATAGCTTCTTGCAATAATATGATGAGGGCTAGAGCTTGAAAAGGCGCTAGCCCTTTTTCCTTGGATCAGAGCTTTCCTGAGTATTTATGAACGACTTGACCGCTGTTGTTGAACAAGCCCGCGCCGCCTTTGAGCTGGCCCATACCCCCGCTGAACTCGAAAACAGCAAGGCCCTGTACCTGGGCAAAGCCGGCCGCATCACCGAGCTCATGAAAGGCTTGGCCGCCTTGCCGGTCGAAGAAAAGAAGTTGCAGGGCGCCGCCATCAACCAGGCCAAGCAGGGCATTGAAGCCGTGCTCAACGCGCGCCGCCAGGCACTGGCAGACCGTGAATTGCAGGCTCAACTGCAGGCCGAAGCCCTTGACGTGAGCCTGCCCGGCCGCCAGCGTGGCACCGGTGGCCTGCACCCGGTGTCGCTTACCCTGGAACGCATCGAGGCCATTTTTGGCTCCATGGGTTTTGAAGTGGCGCAAGGCCCCGAGATCGAGTCCGACTGGTTCAACTTCACCGCGCTCAACACCCCCGAAGACCACCCGGCGCGCTCCATGCACGACACCTTCTATGTTGAAGGCGGCAGCGACACTGCGCCCAATTTATTGCGCACCCACACCAGCCCGATGCAGATCCGGCATGCGGTGCAGCACGTCAAACAACACCGCCTGGCCCATGGCAGCGCCAATGACGGCACACTCTACAGCGGCGACATGCCCGAGATTCGAGTGATTGCGCCCGGGCGCACCTACCGCGTCGACAGCGACGCCACCCATTCGCCCATGTTCCACCAATGCGAAGGCCTGTGGGTGGGCGAGGCCATCAGCTTCAAGGATCTCAAGTACGTCTTCACCGACTTCTGTCGCACCTTCTTTGAAAACCCAGACCTGGTGCTGCGCTTTCGGCCCAGCTTTTTCCCGTTCACCGAACCCAGCGCCGAGGTCGACATCCAGTTTCCCAGTGGCCCGCTGGCCGGGCGCTGGCTCGAAGTGGCTGGCTCCGGTCAGGTGCACCCCAACGTGATCCGCAACATGGGCCTGGACCCCGAGCGCTACATCGGTTTTGCTTTCGGCATGGGCCCGGACCGGCTTACCATGCTGCGCTACGGCGTCAATGATTTGCGCCTGTTTTTTGACGGCGACATCCGCTTTTTGTCGCAGTTCCGTTGAACTGCGCCGGCCTTGTCTCCCAAGAATTAATCGATAAAAACTATGCAATTTCCTGAATCCTGGTTGCGTGAATTCTGCAACCCCGCTTTAAGCACCACCGAGCTCGCTGAAACCCTGACCATGGCCGGTCTCGAGGTGGAAGAACTTAAATCCGTGGCGCCACCGTTCAGCCACATCGTGGTCGGTGAAATCAAGGAAGCGGCACCGCACCCCAATGCCGACCGCCTGCGCGTTTGCCAGGTCGACGTCGGCCAGCCCGAGCTGCTCACCATCGTCTGTGGTGCCCCCAACGCGCGCGTTGGCATCAAGGTGCCCTGCGCCATGGTGGGGGCCGAATTGCCCCCGGGTGAAGACGGACAGCCCTTCCTCATCAAGGTCGGCAAGCTGCGTGGCGTCGAGAGCTTTGGCATGTTGTGCTCGGCGCGCGAACTCAAGCTCTCCGAAGACCATGGCGGCCTGCTTGAACTCGCGGCTGACGCAGCCGTGGGGCAAAACATTCGTGAGCATCTGCTGCTTGACGACACCCTGTTCACGCTCAAGCTCACGCCCAACCTGGCGCATTGCCTGAGTGTCTATGGCGTCGCGCGCGAGGTGTCTGCGCTCACCGGCGCGCCCCTCAAAACACCGGCTTTTCCAAAGGCCATCTGCGCTGTCAATGAAGTCCTGCCGGTCAAGGTCAGCGCGCCTGATCTGTGCGGCCGTTTTTCCGGCCGCATCATTCGCGGCGTCAACCCCAAGGCCAGCACCCCCGCCTGGATGGTCGACCGCCTGGCGCGCTGCGGCCAGCGCAGCGTGACCGCGCTGGTCGACATCTCCAACTACGTGATGTTCGAACTCGGCCGGCCGTCACATATTTTTGACCTCGACAAAATCCACGGCGGCCTCGACGTGCGCTGGGGCAGGGCGGGCGAGTCGCTCAAACTGCTCAACGGCAACACCGTCACGGTCGACGCCCAGGTGGGTGTGATCGCCGACGCCCAACAGGTCGAATCGCTGGCTGGCATCATGGGCGGCGACGCCACTGCCGTGTCGGACGATACCGCCAGCATCTATGTCGAAGCCGCTTTCTGGTGGCCCAAGGCCATTGCCGGGCGCTCACGCCGCTTCAACTTCTCCACCGATGCCGGGCACCGCTTCGAGCGCGGTGTCGACTCCGAACTCACCGTCGAACACATCGAACGCATCACCCAGTTGGTGCTCGACATCTGCGGCACGCCCAGCACCGTGTGCGGTCCCATCGACGACCAGCAGGTCGCCATGCCCCAGCCCGCCAAGGTGATCCTGCGCGTGGCGCGTGCCGCGCGCGTGCTGGGCATGCCGTTAACGCAAGCTCAGTGCGTCAAGGCGCTCACCGGCCTGGGGCTGCCCGTGACCGAGGGCGATGGTGTCATTGAAGTCACCGCGCCTTCCTACCGCTTCGACCTGCAAATCGAGGAAGACCTGATCGAGGAAGTCGCTCGCATGATCGGCTTCCACAACTTGCCTCAGACGCCGCCGCAAGCCCCCATCACAGCCAAGCTTCGTCCCGAGAACGAACGCAGCCCGTTTGCCGTGCGGCGCACACTGGCTGCCCTGGGCTACCAGGAAACCATCAACTTCAGTTTTGTCGACGAGCGCTGGGAGCACGAGCTGGCGGGCAATCCCAAGCCCATCAAACTGCTCAACCCCATCGCCAGTCAGATGAATGTGATGCGCTCCAGCTTGCTGGGCTCGCTGCTGCAGGTGCTCAAATTCAACCAGGACCGCAAGGCGCAGCGTGTGCGCGTGTTCGAGTTGGGTCGCGTGTTTCTGCGTGATGCCTCGGTGCCCAGTTCTGACACCACGGTGCAGGGCTTCGACCAACCGATGCGTGTCGCCGGTGTGGCCACGGGCCCGGTCGACGCGCCCGAGTGGGGTTGCAAGGAACGCCCGGTGGACTTCTATGACGTGAAAGGTGACCTTGAAGCCCTGTTCGCGCCGGTCCGCCTGAGTTTCGAGCCAGCCGAGCACCCAGCCATGCACCCGGGTCGCTGCGCGCGTGTGCTGTGTGCTGGCAGCGAGGTCGGCTTTGTCGGCGAACTGCACCCCAAGTGGCGCCAGTCCCTTGATCTGGTGCAGGCGCCGGTCATGTTCGAAGTCGACCTTGACGCCGCGTTGGGTCGCCTCGTGCCACGCTTTGAAGCTGTGCCGCGCTTCCAGGCGGTTGAGCGAGACATTGCCGTGTTGGTCGCCGAGTCGGTCAGCCACAACACCCTGATGCAAGCCATCTGGGCCGCGCCCTGCGGCGGCCTCCTGCGTGATGCGGTGCTGTTCGACATCTACCGACCCAAGCCTCAGGCAACGGATGCGACTGCACAAGGCGGGGCGCCAGAGAAAAGCATGGCCATCCGTTTGACGCTCAACGCACCAGATGCTACGCTGTCCGAACAGCAAATCGAAGAAGCCGTGGCCGCCGTGGTGGCCACCCTGAGCGAAAAAGTTGCCGCGCGTCAGCGTGTCTAAGCCGCTCATCACCCCCTTAGCCACAGAGCGAGACATCGATGGACATCACCGTTGAAACATTGGAAACCCCGGCGCTGACCAAGGCGCAACTCGCCGAGCTGCTGTTTGAACAGATCGGTCTGAACAAGCGCGAGGCCAAGGACATGGTCGATGCGTTTTTTGACCTGGTCTCCAACAGCCTGGTTGATGGCGACGACGTCAAGATCACCGGCTTTGGCAACTTCCAGATCCGCACCAAGTCACCGCGGCCCGGGCGCAACCCGCGCACCGGCGAAGCCATCCCCATCGCCGCACGCCGGGTGGTCACTTTTCATGCCAGTCAAAAACTCAAGGAACAAATTCAGGCCGGTGCGACGGCAAATCAAGTGCAAGTTTGATCGTTCGCAAGTCATATGCGGGTAAGCTGTCTTTACAGCGAGGGCTCAGTTAGAGTACGCTCGCACGTTCGCAGCTTAGATTGTTGATTCGCATGGAGAATTCGCTCCCCCCCATTCCAGCCAAACGCTACTTCACCATCGGTGAAGTGGGCGAGTTGTGCGGTGTCAAACCGCATGTGCTGCGTTACTGGGAGCAGGAATTTACCCAGCTGCGGCCCATGAAACGCCGTGGCAACCGGCGCTACTACCAGCACCACGAAGTGCTGATGATCCGGCGCATTCGCGAATTGCTCTACGACCAGGGCTTCACCATCAGTGGTGCACGCAACAAAATGCAGGAAATGGGGCATGACAAACGTCATTTGTCTGACAACATCCCTGAAATGGACGAGGGTTTGGAGATGTCCGACCCTCAGCTAGCCAGCTTTTCTGAGCCAGACACCTTGTCCAACTCTGAGCAGTCGAACGATCCCTGGCGCCAGGTGCGCCACGAGCTTCACGAAATACGCGCTTTGCTGTCGCCCGCCCTCTGAAACCGGTTCGCTCTGGGGTTATAATTTGCGGCTTCGGTGTGTGGCGCAGCCTGGTAGCGCACTTGCATGGGGTGCAAGGGGTCGAAGGTTCGAATCCTTTCACACCGACCACAATTTAAAGGCTTGAAGAGCGTTCGCTTTTCAAGCCTTTTTTACTTTTCGGGATGCCTTTTGTGTCAACATTCCATTTGTTCCTGTGGGTGCTCGATTGAATGATCCTGATTTGAGCGTGTTGGCCCTGGCGGCTTTTGACCGGATGGTGGCCGCCACGCCTGGTTTTCGTGCCCGCGCCGGCCAGCACGCCATGGCACAGCGCATTGCCAGCAGTCTGCGCGATGTGACGCTGGGCGACCAGGACCACCCGCAGAGCGCAGTCACGGTGATCCAGGCGGGCACCGGCGTTGGCAAGTCGGCGGCGTATTTGTCGACCACTGTGGCGCTGGCACTGGCGCGCAAGACGCGGGTGGTGGTGTCGACCGCCACCGTGGCGCTGCAAGAGCAGTTGATGACCAAGGACCTGCCGGCGCTGGCCGCCGTGATTGATACGCCGTTTGTGTATGCCCTGGCCAAGGGCCGTGGTCGCTATGTGTGCAAGCTCAAGCTGGAGCGCCTGGTGGGTCATGTTGGCGCAGACGCGGCCGAGCTGTTTGAAGGCGACGACGAGGCCAATACCCCCCAAGCGTCAAGCACGTTCCAGCCGACCCGGGGTGTGGTGTGGCAGGACCCCACGGAGCGGCGCGTGGCCTTGTACGAAACCCTGGCTTCAGCCCTGGCTGCGGGCAAGTGGGACGGCGACCGCGACAGCCTGGCAGAGCAGCCCGAACCGCGTGACTGGTCGACGGTGGCCGCCGAGCGCCACACTTGCACGGCGCGCCATTGCCCGCGTTTTTCCAGCTGCAGTTATTACCAGGCGCGCATGCAGCTGGCGCAGGCGCAGGTGATTGTGGCCAACCACGACCTGGTGCTGGCCTCCTTGGGCATGAAGGCGCTACCGGACCTGGACAATTGTCTGGTGGTGTTCGACGAGGGTCACCATTTGCCGGCGGTGGCGCTGGACCAGTTTTCCAGCGCCATGGACCTGACCGGCTTGCGCTGGCTCGACAAGCTGCCAAAAATCCTGATTGAGGTGGCCGACAAGATGGGTGTTGTGCTGGCGCAGGACGTCTCCACGCTGGCGCAGCAGCTCAAGACCGCGCTGCTCGACGTGGGCCGGCTGGCGCTGGAGCTGGTGCGCGGTCTGTCGACCGGTTATGACACGGTGTACCGATTCAAGGACGGCGTGGTGCCCGAGGCCATGTTGGACCCCTTCAAGCTCATCCACGGCCACGCCGCGGCCTTGTCGGACGCGCTGGAAGCGCTGGGCGCCGAGCTTAAATTGCGCGCCAAGGAAGATCCTTCGCAGGCTGCCAATTGTTCGGTTCAGTACGCCAGGCTGGGCCAGATGGCGCCCAAGCTCAACAGCGTGGTGGCCACCAGCGCGCAGTGGCTCAGCAGCGACGAGCCGCCGCTGGCCAAGTGGCTCAAGTCAGACACCGGCTCGGGCTTGGTGTCGATCAGCGCGCATGCCTGCCCGATCGTGCCCGGCGACTTGCTGCGGCGCCACCTGTGGAGCCAAGTGCGCGGTGCCGTGGTGACGTCGGCGTCGCTCACCACTTGCGGCAGTTTTGACTTTTTCCTCGGCGAGACCGGGCTGTCCGGCTTGCCGCAGGTGAGCACGCTGGCGGTGGAGAGCCCGTTTGATTACCGCACCCAGGGCCAGTTGGTGGTGGCCGACACGGCCGCCGACCCCAAGCAGGTCGACCTCTACACCACCCAGATGGTGGCCGCCTTGCTGCATGACCTGCGCGAGGTGCCGCATGGCGCTCTGGTGTTGTTTACCTCGCGCGTGCAGATGCAGGCGGCGGTGGGCGCGCTGGACGCAAGTTTGCTGGAGATCGTGCTGGTACAGGGACAGATGGCGCGCGGGCGTTTGCTGGGCATTCACCAGGCGCGCGTGGAGGCGGGTTTTGCCTCGGTGATTTTTGGTCTGCAGTCCTTTGGCGAAGGGCTGGATTTGCCGGGCACGTTGTGCGAGACCGTGTTCATCGCCAAGCTGCCGTTCAGCCCACCCTCGGACCCGGTCGAGGAGGCGCGCGCCGAGTGGCTCAAGCGGGCCGGGCGCGACCCGTTTAACGAATTGGTGGTGCCGGCCACCGGTATCAAGTTGTTGCAATGGACCGGCCGCGCGATTCGCTCCGAAACCGATCAGGCCAGGGTGATTTGCTACGACAAGCGTCTGCTGAACACCGCCTATGGCCGACGCATGCTGCAAGGCCTGCCCCCCTATGCGGTTTCAAGACGTGCGCCAGGGACGGTTTTGGCCGTTTGATGCGATGATGAAACCCAGGGCGTGTCATTGCGGGCCACGACCCGCAATCCATGTCCCCAGGCGGAGGGTAGGTCGAGTTACAAGGAATCGATACGTGAATAATTTTGTAAAAGTGCTGGCCGCCTGGGTGTTTCGCCTGAGTTTGCTGGCGGCTGCGTTGATTTTTATGGTGGGCCTGCTGTTTGTAGCCGCCTTGCTGCTGTCGCTGTGGCTGCTGCGTGCCTTGTGGGCCAAACTGACCGGCCAGCCGGTGCAGCCCTGGGTCTTCAAGATGAACCGGGCTGACATGTGGCAACGGGCTTACCGGGGCACAGCGCCGGGTGCCAGCCGGGCTCAAACGCCGGTGGATGTGATCGATGCCGAGGTGACCGACGTCACGGATGTCACTGAAAAACGCCCCTGAGTTCAGCGCAGTGCCGGTTCTGCCGCTGCAGCGGCAGCGCTGGAGAGGGCCGTGCCCGTTTCGGCAGATGTGACGCGTCGTGCGCCATCGAAGCGGTGATTCCAATAGGAAATGCCCATGTTCTCCACCCGCACCTGCGCGCCAGGTTTGGGTGAGTGAATGAACTTGCCGTCGCCGATGTAGATGCCCACATGACTGAAGGCGCGGCGCAGGGTGTTAAAGAACACCAAATCACCGGGTTGCAGGTCGGAGCGGTCAATGTGCTGGGTGGCAGCAGCTTGCTGCTCGGCCTTGCGCGGCAGGATCAGGCCCACGGTCTGCTCGTACATGGCTTTGACGAAACCGCTGCAATCGAATCCGGTTTCCACGCTGTTACCACCCATTCGGTAGGGAACACCCAGAAAACCCAGCGCGTTGACCACCAGGTCGGAAGCCTTGTTCGTGACGTTTTGGCGTACCTGGTCAATTTGGGACAACAAGCCCTTGTCATGCATAAAGCGGCTTAGGTCATCGGGCGCATCAGCCGGAGCAGCGTGCACACTGGCGGCCATGAGCAGGGATGACAGAAGGGCAGGGATTCGCATCGGCGTAGTTTACACACATTAGCCGAATCGCAATCCATGCCTTCAATCCTGCGGTTTAATCGGCACATGCCTGTTTTAAATTTTTGAAAGCCCGCCATGCTGCTTGAATCCGAAATCTCCCAATTGGTTCTGGTTGACTACCAGGTCCGACTGATGCCTGCCATTTTTGAGGCGCCGCTGGCGTTGGCCA
The DNA here is from genome assembly GCA_049655365.1 of Rhodoferax sp. Lineage (GTDB taxonomy): Bacteria > Pseudomonadota > Gammaproteobacteria > Burkholderiales > Burkholderiaceae_C > Rhodoferax. The sequence continues at coordinate 15,789 of JBASJO010000218.1, forward strand.
ATGCCGTGCGCCTGGCGCAGGCGGCCCAACTGATGCAGGTACCGGTGTGGGGTACCGAGCAAAACCCGTCCAAGCTCGGCGAAAACCCGCCCGAACTGCGCGCCCTGTGCCAGCGCACCTTGGCCAAGATGCAGTTCAGCGGGGTCGAAGAGGGCCTGGGCGAGTGGCTTCGCCCGCCATTGAAAGCGCCGACTGGCAATGCGCGCAGCTTGCCCAAGCACTTGCAGAAGCCGTCCAACACGCCCACCGAGCGCAACAGCATCGTGATCGCGGGTTGCGAGGCGCATGTGTGCCTGATGCAGACCGCGCTGCATTTGCTTGAGGACGAGTTTGATGTCTGGGTGGTGACCGATGCCTGCAGTTCTCGCACCGAGCGCAACCGCGACGCCGCCTTCGACCGTCTGGCCGGCGCTGGTGCCGAATTGGTGACCACCGAAATGGTGGTGTTCGAGTGGCTGCGCAGCGCCGAGGCGCCGCAGTTCAAAGCGCTGCAGGCCTTGATCAAGTAAGGCCAGACGCTGGCACGGTACGGCGCGGCGCAGCGCAGGCTGGCGGCGATAATCAGCAGCTTCTTGTACGGGAGTCTGCGTGGATATTGTTTTGCTGATCAAGGCCGCCATCATGGGCGTGGTGGAGGGGCTGACCGAGTTTTTGCCGATTTCGAGCACCGGGCATCTGATTTTGGCCGGGGCCCTGCTGGGTTTTGATGATGACAAGGCCAAGGTGTTCGACATTGCCATCCAGACCGGCGCCATTTTTGCCGTGATCCTGGTCTACTGGCAAAAAATACGTGACACGGTGCTGGCGCTGCCCACCGAAAAGCAGGCGCAGCGTTTTGCCCTCAATGTGCTGATTGCGTTTTTTCCGGCGGTGATTTTGGGCTTGCTCTACGGCAAGGCGATCAAGGCGCATCTGTTCACGCCGGTGGTGGTGGCCAGCATGTTCATTATTGGCGGTTTCATCATCCTCTGGGCCGAACGGCGTCAGCAAAAAAATCCGGCGGTTACCCATATCCATGATGTGGATGCCATGACGGCCATGGACGCGCTCAAGGTGGGCCTGGCGCAGTGCACGGCCATGATCCCAGGCATGAGCCGCAGTGGCGCCACCATCATTGGCGGCATGTTGTTTGGCCTGAGCCGCAAGGCCGCTACCGACTTCTCCTTTTACCTGGCTATCCCGACGCTGATCGGCGCGGGTGCCTACAGCCTGTTCAAGGACCGCGCTTTGCTGTCCTGGGCTGACGCGCCGGTGTTTGGCGTCGGGTTGGTGATGTCGTTTATCAGCGCCTGGCTGTGCATTCGCTGGCTGCTGCGTTTTATTTCAACGCACAGTTTTGTCGGTTTCGCCTACTACCGTATTGTGTTTGGCCTCGTGGTGCTGGCCACCGCCTGGACCGGCACGGTGAGTTGGACTGGCTAAATCAACTTTTCCTGCGGCGAGCTGATTTTTTTCAGGGCCTGGTTGCGGCTGGCGGGCTGCATCAGGGGTACGGTGGTGTGTTCGCCGTTCCACATCGGGTCCTCGATGCTGTCAAAGACTTCGCGCAGCTTGGCGCCCCAGCTGTTGTGCATCATCTTGAAGTAGGGGTTGTGCTCGTCAATGCAGACCACCTTGTCGGTCTGGAACTGGTTGACCTCATAGAGCACCATGTCCAGCGGCAGGCCCACCGACAAGTTGGATTTGAGGGTCGAGTCCATTGACACCAGCGCGCATTTGGCGGCTTCGTCCAGCGGCGTGTGCGGGGTGATCACACGGTCCAGCACGGGTTTGCCGTATTTGGATTCGCCCACCTGGAAATAAGGCGTCTCGGGCGTGGCTTCGATGAAGTTGCCAGCTGAGTAGACCTGGAACAGGCGCATGCCTTCGCCCTTGATCTGGCCGCCAAAAATCAGCGAGACGTTGAAATCGACCCCAGCCAGTTTGAGCGCAGCGGCATCGCGATCGTAGACATGGCGAATGGCCGAGCCGAGCACGCGCGCTGCGTCGAACATGCTTTTGGCGTTCCAGATCGTGATGCCCTCGTCTTCGTCACGGTCCTTGAGTTTCTCTACCTGCAGGATCTCGCGCACCGACTGCGAAATGCTCAGGTTGCCGGCTGACAGCAGCACCATGAAGCGGTCGTCGGGCTTTTCGTAAACGATCATCTTGCGAAAGGTGCTGATTTGGTCCAGACCCGCATTGGTGCGTGAGTCGGACAGAAAAACCAGTCCGGCGTTGAGTTTGATGGCGACGCAATAAGTCATGGGGTCAGGGTTCGTGGGGAAAGGCTGAGTTTAATGGGCAGAAAAAAAAATTCGCCCGGGTTCAGCGGGCGAATGATCTACAGCACACGCAGGGGCTGGCTTAGGACATCGGCACGCAACTGCAGAACAAATTGCGGTCGCCATGGACGTTGTCGATGCGCCCGACTGGCACCCAGTACTTGGACTGCTTCAGCGCGGGTGCCGGGAAGGCAGCCAATTCCCGTGAGTAGGGTCGGTCCCAGGTTTCACCCAAGAGCGACGCCGCCGTGTGAGGCGCATGGCTCAACGGGTTGTTGCCCTGCGGCCAGACGCCTTGCTCGACCTTGGCAATCTCGGCGCGGATGGCGATCATGGCGTCAATGAAACGGTCGAGCTCGTCGAGCGTTTCACTCTCGGTTGGCTCGACCATCAGCGTGCCGGGCACCGGAAAGCTGAGTGTGGGAGCATGAAAACCGTAGTCCATCAGGCGCTTGGTCACGTCTTCGGCGGTGATGCCGTTGACGCCGCCACTACTTTCCTTCAGCGGGCGCAGGTCGAGAATACACTCGTGCGCGACACGACCCGGCTTGCTTTCGTGCGCGACGCGACCGGGTTTGCCATGGGAGGCGGCGCTGGTGTAGAGCGTGGGGTAGTGGTCTTTCAGGCGCACGCTGATGTAGTTGGCACTCAAAATGGCGACCTCAGTGGCGGCTTTTAAACCTGAGGCGCCCATCATTCGGCAGTACATCCAGCTGATCGGCAGCACGGCCGCATTACCCAAGGGGGCTGCCGACACGGCACCGACACCATCACCCGGCAAGTAGGGCACCAGGTCGGCCACCACACACACGGGCCCCACACCGGGGCCTCCGCCGCCGTGCGGGATGCAGAAGGTCTTGTGCAGGTTCAGGTGGCTCACGTCGCCGCCGAATTCGCCGGGCGCAGCCAGGCCGACCAGCGCGTTCATGTTGGCGCCGTCCACATAGACTCGCCCGCCATGGCTGTGCACCAGGGCGCACAGTTCCTTGACGCTGGTCTCGAACACGCCGTGGGTGCTGGGGTAGGTGATCATGATCGCCGCCAGGTTGGCGCTGTGCTGTTCGCACTTGGCTTTGAGGTCGTCCATGTCGACATTGCCGTTGGCATCACACGCCGTGACCACCACCTTCATGCCCACCATGGTGGCGCTGGCAGGGTTGGTGCCGTGCGCGCTGCTCGGGATCAGGCAAATGTTGCGATGGCCCTCGCCACGCGCTTTGTGGTAGCCGCGGATGGCCATCATGCCGGCGTATTCGCCCTGGCTGCCGGCATTGGGTTGTAGGCTGATGCCGGCGTAACCGGTGGCCTCGCAGAGCCACGCGCGCAGCTGCTCGTCGAGCTCGGCGTAGCCCGCGCGCTGGTCGTCGGGGCAATAGGGGTGGATGTTGGCAAACTCGGGCCAGGTGATCGGGATCATTTCGCTGGTGGCGTTGAGCTTCATGGTGCAACTGCCCAATGGGATCATCGTGCGGTCCAGGGCCAGGTCAAAGTCAGACAGGCGGCGGATGTAGCGCAGCATGCCGGTCTCGCTGTGATGCGTGTTGAACACCGGGTGCGTCAGGTAGCTGCTGGTGCGCAACAAGGCGGCGGGCAGCAGGCTGGCCGTGTTCTGCTCGAAGTCAGCCACCTTGGGCAAGGTCTGGCCGGGCTTGGCGAAGAAGCCCCAGAGCTGCTCCACATCGGCGCGCATGGTCGTTTCGTCGAGCGACACACTGAGTGTCTGGTTTGATGCCAATCGCAGGTTGGCGCCGGCATCGAGCGCCTTGGCGGCGATCGACGTGGTGGCATCGCCGGTGGTCACGGTGAGCGTGTCGAAGGCACTGGCATTGGCTGTTGTGTAGCCCAGGGTCTTCAAGCCAGCGGCCAGCACGGCGGTGAGCGTGGCCACGCGTTGCGCGATGCGCTTCAAGCCGGCTGGGCCGTGGTAAACCGCGTACATGCTGGCAATCACCGCCGGCAGCACCTGCGCGGTGCAGATGTTGGAGGTGGCCTTTTCGCGGCGGATGTGCTGTTCCCGCGTTTGCAGCGCCAGGCGGTAGGCCGGGTTGCCATGCGTGTCGACACTGACGCCTACCAGACGGCCGGGCATGGTGCGCTTGTGTTCGTCGCGGCAGGCCATGTAGGCGGCGTGCGGGCCGCCGTTGCCCATCGGCATGCCGAAGCGTTGCGTGGTGCCCACGGCGATGTCGGCGCCGAGTTCACCCGGCGCGGTGAGCAGCATCAGCGCCAGCAGGTCGGCCGCCATGATGACGATGCCACCGCGAGCCTTGACGGCGGCCACCAGGGCGCGGTCATCACGCACGACACCGCTGGTGCCGGGGTACTGCAGCAGCACGGCAAAGCTGTCCTGTGCCAATTCGTCGCTGTTGTGGCAGACCTTGACGCTGATGCCCAGCGGCTCGGCGCGGGTCTGGATCACGGCCAGGGTTTGCGGCAACACCTCGGCATCGATCAGGAAGGTGGTCGATTTGGACTTGCTGGCGCGCATCGCCATGGTCATGGCCTCGGCTGCCGCAGTAGCTTCGTCGAGCATCGAGGCGTTGGCCATGGGCATGCCGGTCAGGTCCATCACCATGGTCTGGAAATTGACCAACGCCTCCATGCGGCCCTGGCTGATTTCGGCCTGGTAGGGCGTGTAGGCGGTGTACCAGGCGGGGTTCTCCAGGATGTTGCGCAGGATTACGCCGGGCGTATGGGTACCGTAATAACCCTGGCCGATGTAACTTTTGAACACCTTGTTCTTGCCCGCCATGGCTTTCAACTCGGCCAGTGCGGCCGCCTCAGAAATGGGCGCAGGGATGGCCATGGGCCGGCTGCGGGCGATGCTGGCTGGCACGATGTCATCCATGAGTGCCGCGCGCGATGCCGCCGCCACGGTTTTCAGCATCACGGCTTCGTCAGCTGCATCGATGCCGATGTGGCGTGCAATGAATTCAGATGCGTTTTCAAGTTCGCCTAAAGGCGAGAGTGCAATGGGGGTCATGGTGGGCGACCTCTTCAGTGGGCGTCAGCGGCAAAGGCGGTGTAGCTGGTCTCGTCCATGAAGGCGTCCAGGTCGGCCGGGTTGGTCAGCTTGAACTTGAAGAACCAGCCCGAGCCCAGCGGGTCGGAATTGGCCAGCGACGGGTCGTCGCGCAGGGCCTCGTTGACCTCGGTGACTTCTCCGTTGGCAGGCATGTACACATCGGCGGCGGCCTTGACCGACTCAACGACGGCGGCCGGGTCTTTGGCGGCGTAGGTTTTGCCCACTTCGGGCAGGTCGACAAATACCACGTCGCCCAGAGCGTCTTGCGCGTGCTGGGTGATGCCAACGGTGGCGGTATCGCCGTCAATCTTGATCCATTCGTGGTCGGGGGTGTATTTGATGGTCATGGTGATTCTCTACAAAAAATTGAATGAAAAAGTAGCGGTGAAGGGACTAAAAAAGACGTTAGCCGCGGAAATAGCGGGTGGGCACAAAGGGCATCGCGACCACTTCCATGGTGACCGGTTTGCCGCGCACCATGGCATTGACCTGGCTGCCCAGGGTGGCCAGCGTCGGGGGCACATAGCCCATGGCAATGGGCTGGTCGATGGTGGGGCCAAGCAGGCCGCTGGTGACTTCGCCGATGCGCTCACCAGCCAGGCTTTGCAATTCAACATGCTCGCGCACCGGAATACGTGCCAGCGCCTTCAGGCCGATGCGCTTGCGCGTGACCGAGCCCGTCTCGCCAGCCAGTTGCGCCAGGATCTTGTCGGCACCCGGGAAACCGCCCGCACGGGCACCACCGGCACGGCGCACCTTCTGGATGGCCCACTGCAGGCCGGCTTCGACCGGCGTGGTGCTGCTGTCGATGTCGTTGCCGTAGAGCGGCAGCCCGGCCTCCAACCGCAAGGAGTTGCGCGCGCCCAGGCCAATGGGCTTGACTTCAGGCTGCGCCAGCAGCGCCTGGGCCAGCGCCGTGGCTTGTGAGGTGTCGACCGAGATCTCAAAGCCGTCTTCACCGGTGTAACCGCTGCGCGTCAGGAACACGTCGATGCTTTGTGTGCCGGTGTTCACCGTGAAGCTGCCGCCGGTCATGAACACCAATTTTTCCACGCCCGGGGCCAGGCGCGACAGGGCGGTCACGGCTTGCGGGCCCTGCAGCGCCAGCAAGGCGCGTTCGGGCATGGGAATGACCTGGCAACGGTGGCCAATTTTGGCCTGGATGTGCGCGATGTCACCCACCTTGCAGGCGCCGTTGACGATGACAAAGATGTCTGTGCCGCGGTTGACAAACATCAGGTCGTCGATGATGCCGCCAGCCTCATTGAGCAGCAGGCCATAGCGCTGTTTGCCCACGCCCAGGTCCATCACATCCACCGGAACCAGGCTCTCGAATGCGGCTGCGGCGTCCGGCCCGACCAAGCGTAACTGGCCCATGTGCGAGACGTCGAACAGACCGGCGGCCGTGCGGGTGTGTTTGTGTTCGGCTATCAGGCCTTCGGGGTACTGCACCGGCATGCTGTACCCGGCAAAAGGCACCATGCGGGCACCCAGGGCAAGGTGCAGGTCGTTTATGGGAACTTGCAGAAGATCATCAGGCGTGGCGGACATTAACACTCCAGTAGAGCAGGGGGCAAACCAAATTCCATGACCCGACGGTGCGTCAGTGCCATGGGCTGCCCCCGCTGTCCGCTTTACCTGAGAGATTCGCCGCGCCTTGTCGCCACCAGTGGGCTTGGGCTACGGGTTGCTCCTTCGGTGGATCCGAATCGGCGCAAGTGCCAAGGCAGACCTCTCTCCAGTGGGGATACGTCAAGGAGTCTGGCGACGCCGTGACGTTTGTCAGTCCTTTTGCCTGAGCGTTCAAATGGCTGCAATCAGCCACTCTGCGCCTTCGGCGGCCGCCTCAAAGGGCTGGCTCTCTCCTGACGATCCAAATTCTACAGGATGGGCTTACATCCCCGCGTAATTAGGACCGCCGCCGCCCTCGGGTGTGACCCAGACGATGTTTTGCGTCGGGTCCTTGATGTCGCAGGTCTTGCAGTGCACGCAGTTGGCGGCGTTGATCTGCAGGCGGTCGGTGTTGTCGTCGTTCTTGACGTACTCATAGACGCCCGCCGGGCAGTAGCGCGCCTCCGGACCGGCGTATTTGGCCAGGTTCACGTTGACCGGCACGCTAGCGTCCTTCAATGTGAGGTGCGCCGGCTGGTTTTCCTCGTGGTTGGCGTTGCTGATGAACACGCTGCTCAAGCGGTCAAAACTCAGCTTGCCATCGGGCTTGGGGTAGTCAATGGGTCTGCATTCTGACGCAGGCTTGAGGTAAGCGTGGTCAGGCTTGTCACGCCGGATGGTCCAGGGCATGCGGCCATTCAGGCCGAATTGTTCCAGGCCGTTCATCAGCGTACCCACCGTCAAGCCATGCTTGAACCAGGCCTTGAAGTTGCGTGACTTGTTGAGTTCGGTGTAGAGCCAGCTGGCTTCAAAGGCTTCGGGGTAAGCACTCAGCTCGTCGTGCGCGCGGCCCGCCGTCACCGCCTCAAAAGCTGCCTCGGCGGCCAGCATGCCGGACTTGATGGCGGCGTGGCTGCCCTTGATGCGGCTGACATTGAGGAAGCCGGCATCACAACCTACCAGCGCACCGCCCGGGAACACGGTCTTGGGCAGCGATAACAAACCACCGGCGGTGATGGCGCGCGCGCCATAAGCCAGCCGTTTGCCTGTCACTTCACCTTGTTCGTTTTCCAGGTACCAGCGTATGTTGGGGTGGGTCTTCCAGCGCTGGAATTCCTCGAACGGGCTCAGGTAGGGGTTGGCGTAGTTCAGGCCGGTGATGAAA
>JBASJO010000219.1:0-10493 GCA_049655365.1 Rhodoferax sp.
CAGAAGCAGCCCAAGCAGGAATACAAGCGAGAAGCCTTCGAGCTGTTTGGCCAGATGCTCGATGCCGTCAAAAACGAAGTCACCAAGATCCTCATGACGGTGCGCATCCAGTCCAATGAAGAAGCCGCTGCTGCTGCGGCCGACCTGGAAAACCGCGCCGAGCGCATCAGCAATGTCACCTACACCGCGCCCACCGAGAGCGGCGGGGTGGAAATCAAGGTGGACGAAACCACGATGCCGGTGGACGTGCCGCGCGTCGGCCGCAACGAACCCTGCCCCTGCGGCAGCGGGAAAAAATACAAACAATGTCATGGCAAATTGGCCTGAGAAAGCATCCGCCATGTCTGTTCACCTGTCCCCCCCCAATCCCGCTGAACTGTTTCCCATTGCCGGTGTGCGCATCGGTGTCACTGAAGCCGGCATCCGCAAGGCCAAGCGCAAGGACCTGAGCGTGGTGCTGATCGACGACGGTGCCTCGGTGGCCGGCGTCTTCACGCAGAACCGTTTTTGTGCGGCACCGGTGCAGCTGTGCCGTGAGCACCTGGCCTCAGGCCAGGGTATCCGTGCCATGCTGATCAACACCGGCAACGCCAACGCTGGCACCGGTGCAGACGGGCTGGCGCGCGCGCTGCACACTTGCCAGGCCCTGGCCGACAAGCTGGGCTTGCAAAAGCAACAGGTGCTGCCGTTCTCCACCGGCGTCATCATGGAGACCCTGCCGATTGAGCGCATCGAGGCCGGGCTGGATGCCGCACTGGCCGATGCCAAAGTGGACAACTGGCTGCGCGCGTCAGAAGCCATCATGACCACCGACACCGTGCCCAAGGCCTTTGGTGCGCAGCTCATGATTGACGGCACGCGCGTGAGCATCACCGGCATCAGCAAGGGCGCCGGCATGATCCGTCCCAACATGGCGACCATGCTGGGTTTCATGGCCACCGACGCCTGTGTCAGCCCTGCGCTGATGAAACAACTGGCTCTTGAGCTGGCCGAGGGTTCGTTCAACCGGGTCACGGTGGACGGTGACACCTCGACCAATGACTCGTTTGTGGTGATTGCCACCAACAAGGCGGCGCACGCACCCATCACGTCACTGGACAGCCCCGCCGGCCAGGCGCTCAAGGCCGCCATGCTCGGTGTGGCGTGCCAACTGGCACAAGCCATCGTGCGGGACGGCGAGGGTGCCACCAAGTTCATCACGATTCAGGTCGAAGGCGGCAAGACCCAGGCCGAATGCCGCCAGGTGGCCTATGCCATTGCGCATTCGCCGCTGGTCAAGACCGCATTTTTCGCCAGCGACCCCAACCTGGGTCGTATCCTGGCCGCCGTGGGTTATGCCGGCATTGCCGACCTGGACCAGACCGGCATTGACTTGTACCTGGACGAGGTGTTGGTGGCCCTCAAGGGCGGGCGCAACCCCGACTACCACGAGGAAGACGGCCAGCGTGTCATGAAGCAGGCCGAGATCACCGTGCGCGTGGCCTTGGGCCGGGGTGACGCTGCAGACACCGTGTGGACCTGTGACCTGAGCCACGACTACGTCACGATCAATGCCGATTACCGTTCATGAACGCGAGTTTCGAGCATTTGCTGCTGCGCGCCGAGCAGCTCATCAGCCGCATTGAGGCGGTGCTGCCGCAGGCCGTTTCCCAGCCTGACTGGACGGCCTCAAGCGCCTTTCGGTACCGCAAGCGCAGCTCCGGCCGCGCCACGCTGGAGCCGGTGCGCCACGTCGGTGTGATGGCTTTGAGTGACCTCAAGGAGATCGAGCCGCAAAAGGAAAAAATCCACCGCAACACGCGCCAGTTTGTGTTGAGCCAGCGCGCCAACAACGTGCTGCTGACCGGTGCGCGCGGCACCGGCAAGTCGTCGCTGATCCGGGCCTGTCTGAATGAATTTGCGGCCCAGGGCTTGCGCCTGATCGAGGTCGACAAGGCGGACCTCACTGATTTGCCTGACATCATTGACCTGGTGTCTGACGAGCCCTACAAGTTCATCGTCTTTTGCGATGACCTGAGCTTTGACGAAGGCGAGTCCGGCTACAAGGCGCTCAAGTCGATTCTGGACGGCTCGGTGGCCGCCACCACCGCCAATGTGCTGATTTATGCGACCAGCAACCGGCGCCATTTGTTGCCCGAGTACATGAAGGAAAACCTCAGCTACACCCACACCGCCGACGGCGAGGTGCATCCGGGTGAAGGCGTCGAGGAAAAAATATCGCTGTCCGAGCGCTTTGGCCTGTGGGTGAGCTTTTACCCGTTTTCGCAGGACGAGTACCTCACCATCGTGGCCCAATGGCTCGGTGCCATGGGCGTCTCAGTGCCGGCTATCGAAGCCGCGCGTGCCGAGGCTCTGGTATGGGCGCTGGAGCGGGGTTCGCGCAGTGGCCGTGTTGCCTACCAGTTCGCCCTGGACTACGCCGGCCAGCACGCAGTGGCGGCATGAGCCTGCCGCCCAGTGCCCCCGCCACGCTGGTGGCCGATGGCGCGCTGCCGCGCGTCGGTGGCGCAAACCGTGCCGTGGTCGATGTGGCCGTGGGCGTGCTGATCCGGCCGGACGGCGATTTCTTGCTGACCTCACGCCCTGCCGACAAGGTCTACGCCGGTTACTGGGAGTTTCCGGGCGGCAAGTTCGAGCCGGGTGAATCAGTGCAGCAGGCGCTGCAACGTGAACTGAACGAAGAGCTTGGCCTTCACATTGAGCAGATCGAACCCTGGCGCCAGGAGCTGGTGGACTACCCGCACGCCCTGGTACGCCTGCATTTTTGCAAGGTCTGGGCCTGGTCGGGTGAGTTGCAGATGCGCGAAGCCCAGTCGTTTGCCTGGCAGCGTCTGCCGGTGACGGTGAGCCCGGTGTTGCCCGGCACGGTGCCGGTGCTGCAGTGGCTGGCCGAAGAACGCGCCGTTTAACGGGAGTTCAGTCCGGCGCAAAATCTTCCGGCGGCGCTGCAGCCGGTACGGCAAATTGCTCGCTGGCCCAGGCGCCCAAGTCGATCTGCTTGCAGCGCTCGCTGCAAAACGGACGGTAGGGGTTGCTTGCGGCATAGACGCTGACACCACCACAGCCCGGGCAGGTCACGATCTTCACGGGAACTTTGGTTTGTGCTTCAGTGCCGCTCATGCGCACAAGGCCAGCTCCAGGCTGACATCTTCGTTGATGGCTTGCAGCCGGTTGTCTTCACCCTGGTGCAACAAGCGCACCGACACCATCAGCCGGTTGCCGCTGATTTCAGGCACCAGTTCCAGGGCCTCATCGAGTGCCAGGCGCAGCAGCAAAAAGGTGCGACCCTGCGGCAGGCTTTGTTGCAGCTGCCCGTTATTCACGATCACTTTTTGCGGCGCACCGGAGTCGCGCAGCAACTTGAGCAACAGATTCACCGCGTCGGCCATGGGTTTCAACGTTTCAGCCCATTGCAGCAATTGAGCTTGCCGAACGGCGGGCGGCTTGTGTTGCCACGCGTGGTACGAGGGCAAATCGAAGCCACAGGTGCCACCGGGAATCACGATGCGACTGCGAATGGCCATCAGCCAGTCGTTTTCGGTCAGGGTTTGCCCGATTTTGCCCGGCAGGCTGTTCAGGGCTTCAAAGCATTGGTCGAGATGCCCAATGACTTCGTCGAGCACTGCTTCGGCAATGGCCGGATTGCCACGGTAGCTGTCAAGCGCGTGTTTTTGTTTGTCCAGGTCCTTGAGCAGATCGGTTTTGAGGTCAGCGCGCGTGCTGACCTCGAGGATTTCGAACAGCGTGACCAGCGCAAAGTGGTGGTCCATGGCATCCACGCGCGGCAACAATTGTTGCAGGTGCATGAAGAGATGTTCCAGTCGCAAATAAGTGCGAATGCGTTCTTGCAGTGGGTATTCGTAAAGGATCACGCTGGGGTTCAATCGATCAATGAGCTAAGTCGAATGATAGCTTGAAGCGCGGCGCCAGCATGGCCACTTCGGCGCTTAAGCCCTGAAGTGTCAGGCCGTCGTTGAAAATCACGCTGTCGGCGACCTGCAAGCGGCGCAGGCGGCTGCTTTGGGCTGCGATGATGGCCTCGACCGCGCTGCGCGTCAGCCCGTTGCGCGCCATCACCCGCGTGATCTGGGTTTCAGCCAGGCAGTCCACCACCAGCACATGGTCCACTTTTTGACGCCAGCGGGCCGATTCCACCAGCAGGGGGACATCAAACACCAGGCATGGGTGCCCAGCTGCTTGGGCCGCGTGGCCTTGGCGCGCCGTTTCTTCAGCGACCAGCGGGTGGATGATGGCTTCCAGCCTGAGTTTGGCGCCAGGGTCCGAGAAGGCCAGCGCGCGCATGCGGTCGCGGTCCAGGGCCCCTTGGGCGGTGACGAATTCGGCGCCGAATTCCCGTGCAATGGCGGGCATGGCCAGTCCGTTTGGGGCGGTGAGCTGGCGGGCGATGGCATCGGCATCCATGATGGCGGCACCCGCCTGGGCCAGCAGTGCGGCCACCGTGCTTTTACCGCTGCCAATGCCCCCCGTCAGACCGAGCTGAAACGGCGCGCCCACGTGTTACAGCCCAACCGCCTTGAGCATGGCGTTGGGGCCGGCCAGCAGGGCGGTGAGGCCCGCGCCTGCCAAAAACGGGCCAAAGGGCACATAGCCGCCCTCGCGCAGATTTTTCGAGAATTTCAGGCCGATGCCCACCACCGCGCCAATGACCGAGGCCATCAAAATGATGGGAATCAGCGCTTGCCAGCCAAACCAGGCGCCCAGGGCGGCAAAGAGCTTGAAGTCGCCATAACCCATGCCCTCCTTGCCGGTGACCAGCTTGAAGGCCCAGTACACCGCCCAGAGCGACAGGTAGCCACCCACCGCGCCCCAGAAGGCGTCGGCCAGGGTGATGCTGCCCAGCTGCAGGGCGGCCAGTGCCAGGCCCGCCCACAGCAGCGGCAGCGTGATGTCGTCGGGCAGCAAGGTGGTGTCCCAATCAATCATGCCCAGGGCCACCAGCGCCGCACAAAAGCCGCACCAGGCCAGGCCGGTGGCGCTGGCGCCCCATTGCCAGCCGCACCATAAAAACAGCAGGCCGGTGGCCAGCTCCACCAGCGGATAGCGCAGGCTGATGCGCGCCTGGCAATGGCGGCAGCGCCCGCGCAGCACCAGGTAACTGAGCACGGGTATGTTTTCAAACCAGGCCAGCTGATGGCCGCAACTTTGACAGCGCGAGCGCGGCACCAGCAGGCTGAAAGGCGCTTTTTCCGGCAGAGTTTTGCCGTGCAGGTCGGCGCATTCGGCCTGCCATTGGGCTTCCAGCATGACTGGCAGGCGGTAAATGACGACGTTGAGGAAGCTGCCGATGAGCAGCCCCAACATACCCAGCAGACCGGCGTCCAGACCTTGCAAGCCCGCCATCAGACCACCTGGCCGAGCTTGAAGATGGGCAGGTACATGGCCACCACAATGCCGCCAATGACGGTGCCCAGAATCACGATGATGATGGGCTCCATCAGGCTGGAGATGCCCGCCACCATGTCGTCCACCTCTGACTCGTAGAAGTCGGCTGATTTGCCCAGCATGTGGTCGATGGAACCCGATTCTTCACCGATGGCGCACATTTGCAGCACCATGGAGGGGAACAGGTTGGCGTTGGTCATGGCCTGCGTGAGTGCCGTGCCGGTGGAGACCTCTTGTTGAATTTTGACTGTGGCCATTTCATACACCGCGTTGCCGGCAGCACCGCCCACCGAGTCCAGCGCCTCAACCAGCGGCACGCCGGCAGCAAACATGGTGGACAGGGTTCGCGTCCAGCGGGCAATGCAGGATTTTTCCACCAGCACACCGAAGATGGGTATCTTCAGCATGATGCGGTCCATGATGACCTGCATCTTCTTGTTGCGCCGCCAGGCCTGCATGAAGAAGTACACGCCGCCGCCCAGGCCGCCAAAAATAAGCCACCAGTACTGCACAAAGATCTCGCTCATGGCGATCACCGCCAGGGTGGGGCCGGGCAGGTCGGCGCCAAAGTTGGAAAACACTTCCTTGAACGCCGGCACCACAAAAATCATGATCACGGCAGTCACGACAAACGCCACGACCAGCACCGAGATGGGGTACATCAGGGCGGACTTGATCTTGGACTTCATGGCCTCGGTCTTTTCCATGTACACCGCCAGCCGGTCCAGCAACTGGTCCAGAATACCGGCGGCCTCGCCAGCCTCGACCAGGTTGCAGTACAGGTTGTCAAAGTAGAGCGGGTATTTGCGAAAGGCCACGCTCAGCGAGGTACCGGTTTCGACATCGTTGCGGATGTCGTTGAGCAGCCGGGTCACGCTCGGGTTGGGATTGCCCCGGCCAACAATGTCAAAGGCCTGCAGCAGTGGCACACCGGCTTTCATCATGGTGGCCAACTGGCGGGTAAAGATGGCCATGTCCTTGGGTTTGATGGACCTGCCCGCGCTCATGCGCCGTTTCTTGATCTTGAGCGGCATGATGCCCTGGCGTCGTAACGAGGACTGCACCTGGTTCTCGCCCCCGGCGCGGGTCTCACCACGCACCTGTTTGCCGTTGCGGTCCTTGCCCTCCCATTCAAAGACAAATTCCTTGGTGGCTTTTGTTTTTTCAGTTGCCATAAAGTGGTTGAAAGCTTAGGTTAAGGGTTGCTGCAGGGGCAGTCGCGTTTCAGAAAATCAAGCGCTATTTTCACTTTTTTCAAGTCCTGCTTGTGGAACTTGTCCAAACCGGCGGGTGGCGGTTGTTTTCAGACCACGTCCTGGGTCAGAACCTGCTTCAAGAAAATGGCAATGTCCGCCACTTCGCGCGGGTGCAGACTGTGCGGCATGGGATAGCTGTGCCACTGTACCGGGTACCCCATTTTGACGAGTAGATCGCGGCTGGCTTCGCCGCGGGCTGGGACCACCACCGGGTCCTGGCTGCCGTGCGCCATGAAGATGGGGGTGTGGGCATTGGCGGCTGTGCGCTCGGCGGCAAAGTCATCGGCCAGTGGCAGGTAGCCCGACAAGGCCATGATGCCGGCCAGCGTGTGGGGAAAGCGCAGCCCGGTGTGCAGCGCCATGGCACAGCCTTGCGAGAAGCCCGCCAGCACAATGCGACTGGCCGGAATGCCGCGGGAGATTTCATGCTCGATCAGCGCCGCAACGGCTTGCGCCGAGGCGCGGATGCCAGCCGCGTCCTGGCGGTCGACCAGATTGGCGCCAAAAATGTCGTACCAGGCTGGCATGACGTAGCCGCCGTTGACGGTGACGGGAATGGCCGGCGCATGGGGAAAGATGAAGCGGATGGCGGGGCAGCCAGAGAGGTCCAGCTCGGGCACCAGTCCGGCAAAGTCATTGCCGTCGGCGCCCAGCCCATGCAGCCAGATCACGGCGGCGCTGGGTTGGGGGGCGGTCTCGATCTGGATGTGGGGCAGCAGGGTCGTCATGCAGTAGGGTCTGGGTAGGGGCGAGAGGGCTTCTCAGGACAGCAGTGCCTGGGCAAATTCACGGGCATTGAAGGTTTCCAGGTCTTCCAGTTTTTCGCCGACGCCAATGAAGTAGACCGGGATGGGGCGTTCGCGCGCAATGGCGGCCAGCACGCCCCCCTTGGCGGTGCCGTCGAGCTTGGTCACGATCAGGCCGGTCAGGCCCAGGGCGTCATCAAAGGCTTTCACCTGCGTCAGGGCGTTTTGCCCGGTGTTGCCGTCGATCACCAGCAACACCTCATGGGGCGGGGTGGCCAGGGTGCGCTCGGCTGGCGTGCTGGTGCTGGCGTCCGGGTGGTCCAGTGCCGGGCCGGCTTTTTGGATCACGCGCTTGATCTTGACCAGCTCCTGCATCAGATGCAATTGGGTGGGCAGGCGTCCGGCGGTGTCGACCAGCACCACGTCGCGGCCACGGGCCTTGCCGGCACTCACGGCATCGAAGGCCACGGCTGCCGGGTCGCCCCCTTCCTGGCTGATGATGTCCACCGCTGTGCGGTCAGCCCACACGCCCAGCTGCTCGCGCGCCGCGGCCCGAAAGGTGTCGGCTGCAGCCAGTAGCACACTGGCCTTGTTGACGGCCAGATGCCTGGTGAGCTTGCCGATCGAGGTGGTCTTGCCCGCGCCGTTGACGCCGGCCACCATGATCACCGTGGGCTTGAAGCGGCCGATGAGCAGCGACTTCTGCAGCGGGGCCAGCAGCTCGGTCAGGGACTCGATCAGCAGTGCCTTCACGGCCGACGGATCGGTGGTTTTGCTGTCCTTGACGCGGCGCTTCAGGTCTTGCAGCAAATGCTCGGTGGCCTTGACCCCGGTGTCGGCCATCAGCAGGGCGGTCTCGAGATCTTCATACAGTGCATCGTCAATCTGGGTGCCGGTGAACACCGTGGCAATGTTGCTGCCGGTTTTTCGCAAGCCCATCTTGAGCTTGTCGATCCAGGACTTGCGCTCCGGCGCGGGCGCAGGCGTGGGGGCCAGCATCGGTGCCGCTGCCGCCGGGGCAAGCTCAGGCAAGCTTGCTGGTTTCTGGGCCGGCGTCAACGGGCTCAGCGCATCCACGGGGGAAGACACGACAGCAGGAGGCGGGGCAGGGGGCTTTTTTCTGAAAAAACTGAACATTTTTTGGGTTCGTGGTATCACTGCATTCTATGAAACACAAGACACCCACTTTGACCCCCCGAAACTTGACCCATCTGGGCGCGGCCTGGCTCGCCTGGGCCACTTTGTCCACGGCCGTTGCCCAGGTGCCCAGCGCTCCCGCGAGCGCCACAGCGACCGCTGTACAGGCGCAGCAGTTCACCCTTGCCAATGGCATGAGCCTGATCGTCAAACCGGATCGGCGCGCGCCCACCGCCGTGCACATGCTGTGGCTGCGCGCCGGCTCGATGGACGAGGTCGATGGCATCTCGGGGGTGGCCCACGTGCTGGAGCACATGCTGTTCAAGGGCACGCCGTCGGTGCCGGTGGGCGAGTTTTCGCGTCGTGTGGCGGCCCTGGGCGGGCGCGACAACGCCTTTACCAGCCTTGACTACACCGGCTACTACCAGCAAATTCCGGCTACCCGGCTGGCCGATGTGATGGCGCTGGAGGCCGACCGTTTTGCCAACAACCAGTGGCCCGACGAGGAATTTAAAAAGGAACTCGAAGTGGTCAAGGAGGAGCGCCGCATGCGCACCGAAGACAACCCGCGCGCGCTGTTGCACGAAGCCCTGAACGCCGCTGTGTTTGTGGCCTCGCCTTACCGCCACCCGATCGTCGGCTGGATGAGCGACCTGGAATCGCTCACGCCCGAGGATGCCCGCAGTTACTACCAGCGCTGGTACGTGCCAGCCAATGCCGCCGTGGTGGTGGCCGGTGATGTGGATGTGGCCGAGGTGCGCCGCCTGGCTGAAAAATACTATGGACAAATTCCCGCGCGGGCCGTGCCCGAGCGCAAGCCGCGCGTGGAGCCGGCGCAGACCGGTCTCAAACGCATCGCGTTCAAGGCCCCGGCCGAGCAGGCCATGGTGACGCTGGCCTTCAAGGTGCCCACCTTCCAGTCCTTTGAGGGGGGCCAGGATGAAAGTGACGCGCTGGCCCTGACCGTGCTGTCCGCTGTGCTGGACGGCTACAGCGGGGCACGGCTGGAGCGCGCCCTGACCCAGGGGCCCGACCGGGTGGCCGACAGTGCCGGTGCCGACAACGGCTTGTGGGGGCGTGGGCCGCAGCTGTTCATGTTGTTCGGGGTGCCGGCCAAGGGCAAGACGGCTGAACAAGTGGAGGCCGCACTGCGCGCCCAGGTGACACGCATTGCCACCGAGGGTGTGTCTGAGGCCGAGCTGGCCCGTGTCAAGACCCAGTGGGTGGCCAGTGCGGTGTACAAGCTCGATTCGGTCTTCAACCAGGCGCGTGAACTGGGCACCAGCTGGGTACAGGGCCAGCCGCTCGACGCCCACGAGCGTTTGATCGAGCGCCTGCGCGCCGTGACGGCCGAGCAGGTCAAGGCCGTGGCCGCCAAGTACTTTGGCGATGACCAGCTGACGGTGGCGCAACTGTTGCCGCAGCCCTTGAATAAAACCGGTAAACCCCGCACCGCCGCGGCGGGCAGCCGACACTGAAACCGTTCCGGATGAACCCCATGACCACGTTTAAAAAAGTAAGCCTTCAAGCGCTTGTGACCGCTTTCCTGAGTGTTTTGTGCCTGCCTGCCGCCCTGGCTGGCATCGCCATTGAACACTGGACCCAGCCCAGCGGTGCCCAGGTGTTCCTGGTGCAAAGCCACGCCATTCCGATGTTGGATGTCCAGCTGGACTTTGATGCCGGCAGTCGCCGCGATCCGGCCCCACAAGCCGGGCTCGCCAGTGTCACCGCCAGTCTCAGCGGCATGGGGGTGCGGGCCAATCCCGCGCGCGGCGAGGCGGCGCTGGATGAAAATGCGCTGGGTGAGGCCTGGGCCGACCTGGGCGCCAGCTTTGGCGGCCATGCCAGCGCCGACCGCATGAGCTTTGCGCTGCGCTCGCTGACCTATCCCGACCTGCTGACCAAGGTGGTGCAACTGGCGGCGCGGCAACTGGCCGAGCCCGCATTACCT
>JBASJO010000220.1:0-2352 GCA_049655365.1 Rhodoferax sp.
GATTGGCGACCGAGCGCAGGCTGCGCTCACCCCACAGCAACGCATAGGGAAACGCAGGGATGTCGCTCATGTGGATGCCGGCGCAGACCACCGAACCGCCCTTGCGCGTGGCGCGCAGCGCGGCGGGCACCAGCGATCCGACCGGCGCGAAAATCAGCGCGGCATCCAGCGCCACATCGGGCCGATCCTCGGACGAACCCGCCCAGCGGGCGCCCAGTTGCAATGCAAAGCGCTGGCTTTGCCGGTCGCCCGGGCGCACAAACGCATAGACCTGCTGCCCCAGCGCGACAGCGACCTGGCAAATGATGTGGGCCGCCGCGCCAAAGCCGTAGAGCCCAAGACGCATGCCGCCTGTCACACCGGACAGACGGTAGGCCCGGTGGCCAATCAGGCCGGCACACAGCAAAGGCGCCGCGTGAATGTCGTCGTAACGCTCGGGCAAGGCAAAACAGAAGCGTGCGTCAGCCACCGCGAACTCGGCAAAACCGCCATTGCGGTCGTAGCCGGTAAACACCGGTGTGTCGCACAGGTTCTCCCGGCCACCGGCACAATAGACACAATGGCCACAAGTGCCGCCGAGCCAGGGCACGCCGACCCGGCTGCCAGGCGGAAACCGGCTTGCCAGCGCGCCCGCCGCCACCACACGTCCCACGACTTCATGGCCGGGCACGATGCCTGCATGCCTGGCTGGCAAATCGCCGTCCACAATGTGCAGGTCGGTGCGACACACGCCGCAGGCCAGAACCCGGAGAACGATCTCGTTGGCCAGCGGCTGCGGCATCGGCAACTCCGTCATGACCAGAGGCCGGCCGGGTGCGGACAAGGTCATGGCCAGCATGATCAGGTCCCGTCGATTGGCGCCGCCCCGGTCTGCGGCGCGCCTGTGGCATTTTTGTGCTTCAGGTCCATCGCCAGGGCGCGGATGGCGGCCTCATCCAGCGTTTCCTTGTCAAGCAGCGCACGCGCGCCACGCTCCAGCACCTCCCGATTGCGCGTAAGGATGGCGCCAGCCTGCTCAAAGCCGGTCATGACGATGCCGCGGATCGCGTCGTCGATGCGTTGTTGCGTGTGCTCCGACACCGGACTGCCCTGGGGCAGCACGCCGGCCGGCAACTCCAGCATCTGTTGCCGCCTGGGCTCGAAGGCGACATAGCCCAGGTCCTCGTCCATGCCGTAGCGGGTCACCATGTCACGGGCCATGTCGGTGGCCTTGGCCAGATCATCAGCGGCACCGGTAGACAGCACCCCAAACACCAGTTTTTCGGCAGCACGCCCGCCCAGCAGCACAGCAACTTTCTGTTCCAGTTCGGGCCGCGTCATCAGGTAGCGGTCCTCGGTGGGGCGCTGGATGGTGTAGCCCAAGGCGCCAATGCCGCGCGGAATGATCGACACCTTGTGCACCGGGTCCGTGCCGGGCTGGGCCAGTGCCACCAGAGCATGGCCCATCTCGTGAAAGGCCACCGCCTCGCGCTCCTTGGGATTGAGGACACGGTTGCGACGCTCCAGGCCGGCCACGATGCGCTCAACCGCCGCCGTGAAGTCGGGCAGCGTGACCTGGTTTGCCTTGCGCCGGGTGGCCACCAGCGTGGCCTCGTTGACCAGGTTGGCCAGGTCGGCACCACTGAAGCCCGGCGTCAGCCCCGCGATGTCTTCGAGCCTGAGCGCGGCGTCGAGCTTGACCTTGCGCACATGCACCTTGAGGATGTCGGTGCGGCCCTTGCGGTCGGGGCGGTCCACCAGCACCTGGCGGTCAAAACGCCCAGCGCGCAGCAGCGCCGGGTCCAGGATTTCGGGCCGGTTGGTGGCCGACAGAATGATCAGCCCCACCGACGCAGCAAAACCATCCATTTCCGACAGCAACTGGTTCAACGTCTGCTCCTTTTCGTCGTGCCCGCCCAGGCCCGGAAAAGCACCGCGGGCCCGGCCCAGCGCGTCAAGCTCGTCGATGAAGATGATGGCCGGGGCCATTTTGCGCGCCTGCTCGAACAGGTCGCGCACCCGGGCGGCACCCACGCCCACGAACATCTCGACAAACTCGCTGCCCGAGATCGAAAAAAAGGGCACGCCGGCCTCACCTGCCACGGCCTTGGCCAGCAGGGTCTTGCCGGTGCCGGGCGGCCCCACCAGCAAAACGCCCTTGGGAATGTGGGCGCCCAGGCGGCCGTACTCCTGCGGATGCTTGAGGAAGTCAACCACCTCCTCAAGCTCATGGCGGGCCTCGTCAACCCCGGCCACATCGGCAAAGGTAACGCCGGTGTTGGTCTGGACATAAATCTTGGCGCGACTTTTGCCGATCGACAAAAAACCGCCCATGCCCTGCTTGTCGGCGAAGCTGCGAAACAGGAAGAACCA
>JBASJO010000221.1:0-1966 GCA_049655365.1 Rhodoferax sp.
AAGCGATCCGGCGCGCCGGCGACCTGAGCAGCCGGATCGGCCTGGCGCAACCCGGCGACGTGGTGCGCCTGACCATCTGGCGCGCACAAAAATCGCATGCAGTGTCGGTCAAGCTGGGCCGCGCCGAGGAGGCAGGCCCGGCGCCCAGCCGGGCCGGGGCCGAAGCGCAGCCCGGGCAGCTTGGCCTGGTGCTGCGGCCGCTCACGCGCGAGGAACTGACCCGCGCCGGGCTGCCAGGCGGCTTGCTGGTTGAGCACGTTGGTGGTGCGGCGGCGCGTGCCAACCTGATGCCCGGCGACGTGCTGCTGACCATCAATGGCGTTCCGCTCAAGACGCTGGAGCAGATCCAGCAGGTGCTGGCCGACAAGCCCAAGGTCGTGGCACTGCTGGTGCTGCGCGGCAAGGAGCGCCTGTTTGTCCCGGTGGAGTTAGATCAATGACGCCCCCCCCTCTCCCGCTGAGCGTCGAACACCACCGACTCCCCCACTACCTGGTCGGTCTGGCGCCGGTGTCGGACATTCCCCTGCGCCTGTCGCTCTGGAACGGCATGCAGCATGATCTGGGGCCACAGCCCAGGGTCACGGTCAATGTGCTGAGTCCGGGCGCGCTCAGGTATTTTGTGCCGCCCAGTCTGGACAACCTGGCCGAAGGCTATGTCAACGGCCATTTCGACGTGCTCGGGCAGGCGGCCGACATTGTGGAAGCAGCGGCCAGCCTGGCCGCGCACGGGGTGCCCATGCGCGGCCGGTTCGGCCGCCTGTTCAGCGCCTTGCGCCATGACCGCGGGCGGGACGCGCACGCCATCGCGCACCACTACGACGTCTCCAACGACTTCTACCGGCTCTGGCTCGACGAGTCCATGGTGTACTCCTGCGCCTACTTTCCCAGCCGGACCGAATCGCTGGAGGCGGCCCAAAGCGCCAAGCTCGACCACATCCTGGGCAAGCTCATGCTCAAGCCGGGTGAGCGCCTGCTGGACATCGGCTGTGGCTGGGGCGCGCTGGCGATTCGCGCGGCACAAAAGCACGGCGCCCGGGTGCTGGGTGTGACGCTGTCCAAAAACCAGCACGCGCTGGCGTGCGAGCGCGTGGCGCAGGCCGGTCTGGCCGACCAGATCGAGATTCGCCTGCAGGACTACCGTGACATCGACCCCGGCGACGGCCAGTTTGACAAGATCACCTCGATCGGCATGTTCGAGCATGTGGGCCTGAACCATCTGGAGGCCTATTTCGCCAAAATCCATGCCTTGCTGAAGGACGGTGGCCTGGTGCTGAACCACGGCATCACCTCGACCGATCCGGGCAGCGGTGCCACACCGCTGGGGGCGGCCAGCTTCATCGAAAAATACGTCTTCCCGAACGGCGAGTTGCCGCACATCAGCCTGGCGCTCAAGGACATGCAGAGCGCGGGACTGGAAGCGCTCGATGTCGAATGCCTGCGCCGCCACTACGCGCGCACGCTGGCGTGCTGGTCGGACAACTATGAGCAGCACGGCGAGGCCATTCGCACCCTGGTCAGCGAAACCACCTACCGCGTCTGGCGCATCTACCTGGCCGGCTGCTCCCATGCGTTTGCGCAAAACTGGGTGTCGATCTACCAGGTGCTGGCCTGCAAGGCCGGCACCAGCGAACAGCTCAACCCGACGCCCTGGTCACGCGCCTACATGTACGCCTGAGGCGTCGGCTGCCACGCCCTCCAGCGCCTGCAACTGTTCGAACAGCTGGCGCTGCGCGGCTGAGAGCCGCTCGGGAATCCGGATCCTGATGCGCACATAGAGGTCGCCGTGCTTCCCGCTGCCGAAGGCGGGAAGGCCCTTGCCCTTGAGCCGCAGCACGGCGTCGGGCTGGGTGCCCGGTGGCACCGTGACGCTGACTGCGCATGTCATCGACCAGCATGGCCAAGCCCTTCGCCTGAATCAACAAGGCTGTCAAAACGGCAATGGTTTCTCTCCGGGCGCCTGACGATA
>JBASJO010000222.1:0-2510 GCA_049655365.1 Rhodoferax sp.
TGACAACCACGGCGGCAACATGGATGTGCCCGACATGGGGCCGGGGAGTGTGACGTATCTTCCTGTGCGTTCTCTTGGAGCTCGTCTCTTTATTGGTGATGCACATGCATGCCAAGGGGACGGTGAAGTCTGCGGAACGGCTGTTGAATATGCCAGTCGCACCACGATCCACGTTGATCTCATCAAGGGTTGGGAAATTGACTGGCCAAGACTGGAAACCGAACATCAAATCATGGCCATCGGCAGCGCTCGCCCGCTTGAGGATGCCACACGTATTGCGTATCACGAGCTTGTCATGTGGATGGCCCAAGAATACGGATATGACAAATGGGATGCCTACATGATGCTCAGCCAATGCGGCAAGGTCCGGCTTGGTAACTTTGTTGACCCCAAATACACCGTGGCGGCTGGCGTTGAAAAGAAATACTTGGTCATGCCTTGAGCGACAAGTCACTTATTTACAGACAGGAGTAACGCATGGATCTTGGTCTTAATGGTCTCAAAGCTGTTGTCACAGGCGGAACCAAGGGCATTGGCCGGGCTATCGTGGAAACGCTATTGCGAGAGGGTGTGCAAGTTGCTTTTTGCGCCCGCAGCATTGAAGATGTGGCTGCAACAGAAGCGGAATTCTCGCGAATTGGCGTCAAAGTTATGGGTCGGTCAGTAGATGTGGGTGATGGACCAGCCCTAGCCGCTTTTGTTGATGAAGCAAGCAAGGCCCTGGGTGGCATTGACATCGTGGTCGCCAACGTCAGTGCTCTGGCAATCAGCAATGATGAAGCCAGTTGGCAGAGTGGCTTTGCCGTTGACATGATGGGAACTGTGCGCTTGGTCAATGCTGCATTGCCGAGTCTTGAAAAAAGCACAAACGCGGCAATAGTCACGATATCCAGCGTCTCCGCGCGCGAAATTGACTTCGCCGCTGGACCGTATGGTGCGTTCAAGGCTGCAATCGTTCACTACACGCAGGGGTTGGCTTTCCATCTTGCCGCAAAGAAAATCCGTGCTAACTCTATGTCGCCCGGTAATACGTATTTTGAGGGCGGCGTCTGGGATAAGATTGAAAAAGGCAACCCGACGCTTTTCAAAGAAACATTGGCGTTAAATCCTACAGGACGAATGGGAACGCCGCAGGAAATGGCCAATGCTGCGGTATTTTTAGCAAGTCCTGCGGCCAGCTTCATCACAGGCACAAATCTGGTGGTTGATGGTGCTTTAACAAGAGGAGTTCAACTCTAAGTCACTTACCGAATCGTTTTTTAGGACCAAAAAGTTGCGTCAACGGCTGAACTTTTTGTGTCGCCATTTACGTCCGTACCTAAGGCCGCAGATGTTTGTCTCCGAATCGGATAGTCTTTGCTCGCGCCTACAGTAACTCAAATATCAATATTCCCCGCCTGCAGCGCATTCATTTCGATGAACTCGCGGCGTGGCTCGACCTCGTCGCCCATCAGCATGGTGAACACGCGGTCGGCTTCGATGGCGTCGTCGATCTGCACGCGCAGCAAAATGCGCACCGTCGGGTCCATGGTGGTTTCCCAAAGCTGTTCGGGGTTCATTTCGCCCAGGCCTTTGTAACGCTGGCGGCTGGTTGAGCTTTCAGCCTGCGCAATCAGCCAGGCCATGGCTTCGCGGAAGTCATTGACCTTTTGTTCCTTTTGGCGCTCGCCTTCGCCACGCGTGACGCGGGCGCCTTCGCTGAGCAGGCCCTTGAAGGTTTTGGCGACTTCGCTCAGGGCGGCATAGTCGGCGCCGTGGACAAAGTCCTGCGTCAGCACGCTGCTCTTGATGTTGCCGTGCAGGCGGCGGCTGATGCGCAAGATGGGTTTGTCGCTGCGCACATCGAATTCGCCCGCCACTTCGGCGTCAGGCAACTGGGCTTGCAGTGCGATGGCCGAGGCCTCGGCGTCGGCCACGGTGTCAAGGTTCAGCGCCACGCCGTCGGCAATGGCGCGCAGGGCGGACACGTCGAGAAAGTTCGCCAGCCGGGCAATCACGTTTTGGGCCTGCTGGTGTTTGCGCGCCAGCTCGGTGAGTACATCACCGGTCAAAGCGGTGCTGTTGTCGCCCCCGGTGTAGACCGTGGCATGGACCAGCGCCACGCGCAGCAAGAAGTTGTCGAGGTCGGTGGCGCCCTGCAGGTACAGCTCTTCGCGGCCGGCCTTCACCTTGTAAAGCGGCGGCTGGGCGATGTAAATGTGGCCGCGCTCCACCAGCTCGGGCATCTGGCGGTAAAAGAAGGTCAGCAGCAGGGTGCGGATGTGGGCACCGTCGACGTCGGCGTCGGTCATGATGATGATGCGGTGGTAGCGCAGCTTGGCGACGTCGAAGTCGTCGTTGCCGGTGCTGCCACCCGCCTTGCCGATGCCGGTGCCCAGGGCGGTGATGAGCGTGAGAATTTCGTTGCTGGTGAGCAGCTTCTCGTAGCGCGCTTTTTCCACGTTCAGGATCTTGCCGCGCAAGGGCAGAATCGCCTGGAACTTGCGGTCGCGGCCCTGCTTGGCGGAGCC
>JBASJO010000223.1:0-3621 GCA_049655365.1 Rhodoferax sp.
ATGGACCACCTCGACAAGCAGGAGCGACTCAATTACCTTGCTTACTACGACGTGCTGACCGGCCTGGCCAACCGCAGCCTGTTTCTGGAACGTGTGGCGCAGTACACGCGCAGCGCAGCCACTGATGGCCACCAGCTGGCTTTGTTTCTGCTTGATCTGGAGCGTTTCCGGAACATCAACGACAGCCTCGGTCGTTCGGTCGGCGACGAATTGCTGCGGCAGGTGGTGCAATGGCTGACGCAAAATGCGGCGGGCGACGTGAACCTGTTGGCCCGTGTGGGGCCGGATCATTTTGCGGTCGTGATGCCCGTTGTCAAATCAGACGGAAGCCTGGCGCGGCTCCTCCAGAAATGGATCCAGAACTTTTTGAAGCACTCGTTCCGGCTGAATGACGCCGGGTTCCGGATTTCCATCAAGCTCGGTGTTGCGGTGTTTCCCGCGGATGGCACTGACGCCGACACCCTGTTCAAGCACGCCGAGGCGGCGCTGAAAAAAGCCAAGGCGAGCGGCGAACGCTACCTGTTCTTCACCCAGACCATGACCCGCGCCGGGGCTGACAAACTGGCGCTTGAGAATCAGTTGCGCGAGGCACTGGACAACGCCGAATTCGAGCTGTACTACCAGCCCAAGGTGAACCTGGCCAGCGGCAAAATGACGAGTGCGGAGGCCCTGATTCGCTGGAACGATCCGCGCACCGGGCTGGTGCCGCCGGGCCAGTTCATTCCGATCCTGGAAGAAACCGGCTTGATCCATGAGGTGGGGCGCTGGGCGCTGCGCCAGGCCATCAAGGACTACCTGGGCTGGCGTGCCGCCGGTCTGCCGGTGGTGCGCATTGCCGTCAATGTGTCACCGCTGCAATTGCGTGATCGTGGCTTCATTGACGAGGTCAAGCAGGCCATCAGTATTGACGCGCGCGCGGCTGCTGGCCTGGAACTGGAGATCACCGAGAGCCTGATCATGGAGAATGTCGAGCACAGCATCGCCAGCCTGCGGGCGCTGCGCGGCATGGGCATCAGCATTACCATCGATGACTTCGGCACCGGCTTTTCGTCACTCAGCTACCTGTCCAAATTCCCGGTGGACAGCCTCAAAATCGACCGCGCCTTCGTGATCGAGATGACCGAGTCGGCGCAAGGACTGGCGCTGGTGTCCACCATCATCAACCTGGCCCATGCGCTCAAGCTCAAGGTGGTGGCCGAAGGTGTCGAAACCGAAGCGCAGGCGGGACTTTTGCGGGAGCTCGATTGCGACGAGATGCAGGGCTATCTGTTCAGCAGGCCGGTCTCAGGCGAACTGTTCAGGACCCGGTTTCTGACGCTTTCTGCGGTCGCCTGAGTTAGCGCCCGCGCCTGCGCCCTGGCCTGGGGTGGTCTGCCAGGTGGCAGGCTCGGCGGTAGGCCTGCAGGGTGTCCTGGGCGCGGCCCAGCACGGTGTCTGGCGCGTAGCCGCTGGCCGTGCCCGGCAGACCGCTGGCGCAGCCGGTCAGTAATTCAATGCCTTCACTCACATGCTCGGCCGTGTACACATGAAACTTTCCTTGTGCCACCGCCTGCGTCACCTCGGCGCTCAGCATCAGGTGGCGCCGGTTGCGCTGCGGGATCAGCACCCCCTGCTCGCCGGTGAGTCCGGCCTGCGCGCAGATGCGGAAAAAGCCTTCTATTTTTTCGTTGAGGCCACCCACCGGTAGCACCTCGCCGTGCTGGTTGACCGCCCCCGTGACCGCAATGCCCTGCTTGAGCGGCAGCCCGGACAGGCACGACAGCAGCGCGTACAGCTCGGCACATGAGGCCGAGTCACCCTCGATGCCGTGGTACTCCTGCTCGAACACCAGCGTGGCGTCCAGTGCCAGCGGCGCCTGGGCGGCAAACAGCGTGGACAAATAGCTGTGCAGGATCAGCACCCCCTTGTCGTGGATCGGGCCCGACAGCGCCACCTCGCGCTCCACGTTGACCAGGCCGTCCTCGCCGGCCGAGGTGCGCGCTGTGACCCGCACCGGAAAACCAAAACGGTAGTCGCCCAGGTCGATCTGGGTCAGGCCGTTGATCTGGCCCGCCTTCTCACCCTGCAGGCTGATCAGGCGCTCACCGTCGGTGATGGTTTCCTGCAAGCGCTGGTCCGGGTAGTTGTGGCGCAGCCGGCGCGCCTGCAGCGCGGCGCGCACATCGTCGGCGTCCACCATGGTGCCGGCACGGTCATGGCAAAGCGCCGCGGCTTCCATCACCAGCGCCTCCATGCGGGCAAAGGTGGCACTCTGGCGCGTCTGGTCGTCCACCTCGCGGTGGGCATCCTGCAGCAATTGCGCCACGGCAGCGGCCGTGAAATGCGGCAAACCCAGACGCTGGCAGGTGTGGGCCACAAACACGGCGGACGCCGCGTAGGTTTGCGCACTGGCGGCAAAACTCTCGGCAAAATCCACCTTGACGCGAAAGCGCCGGGCAAATTCGGGGTCCGCCTCCTGCAGCAGGTAGTACTCCTCGGTGGCGCCAATCAGCACAATCTTGACGCTGATGTCGAGCGCCTCCGGCGTCAGCGACACCGTGGCCATGGGGGCAAACATCTGCATGGGCTCTTCAATCTGCAGGCGCCCGGTGCGCGAGAAGCGGCGCAGTTTTTCCCACACCAGCTCGTCGGTGAGCAGCTCGCGCACATGCAGCATCAGATAACCGCCGTGCGCCTTGAGCAGGCTGCCCGCCCGGATGCGGGAGAAGTCGGTGAGCAGCACGTCCTCCTCGGCCTGGTACTCGACGCTGCCAAACAGGCTGTGGTACGAGGGGTTGTCCTCGATGATCACCGGCGCACCGCTCAGGCCCTCGTTGTCCACCACCAGATTCACCCGGTAACGCGCAAGCACCGTGGCCAGTTCCTCCTGGCGAATCTCTTCATCAATTCCGGCGTCCGCATCGGCGACGCGAAAAGCATCCAGGTTGTCCAGCACGTCCTGCATCACCCGGTCGAAGTAGTTGCCCAGCTTGACCGAGTCCTTGATCTGCTTCTTGAGGTCCATCCGGATCTCCTGGAGCTCGTGGTCCAGCAGCGGCTTGATGGTCTGGCGCCGCAGTGCGGCCAGTCCCTCGTTCTTGAGGCGTTCAATCGGCCTGATCTTGTCAAGGTAGCGTGCAATTTCAGCGCGCAATTCCTGCTCGGCCTGTTCCACCTGGGCGCGTTGTTCCTTGGGCAGCGAGCGCGCCTCGCTTTCGGTCAGGGCCTTGCCTTTGGCGCCCAGCAGGGTAAAGATCAGGTGCCCGTCCTCCCGGTACAGGGCAAAGTTGCGGGCTTCGGCAAAGGCGTCGAGTTCGGCGTAGGCGCCGGATTCCTCCAGCTTGTAGGTTTTTTCAAGGTGGGCACTTTCAGCTTTGAAATCCGGCCCGTCCAGGCGCTGGGGGATTTCCTTTTGCAGCGTCTTGCTCATTTGCGCCATGTGCTGGCGCAACAGCCGCCCCTGGCCGGGCGGCATGCGCAGCGCGCGCGGCTTCTCGGGCGCATCGAAGTTGTGCAGATAGCAGAGGTCGGGCGGCACCGCCTTGCTGGCCGCCACCTCGCGCATGAGCTGCTGCAGCAGGCTTGAGCGGCCGCTGCCGACCTCGCCCAGCACAAACAGGTTGTAGTCGGGCTGGTCCATGG
>JBASJO010000224.1:0-5948 GCA_049655365.1 Rhodoferax sp.
GCCACGGCGTCAATGCACGGCCCAAAGGCCGAGCAGGTGAACAACATGGCCTGGGCGCCGGTGCCCTCGGCGTAGGACGCCAGCGCCTCGAAGCGCTGGTGCATGGCAACATCAAGCCCGCGCCCGCTGCGCGCCAGGTCGGCTGAGAGGCTGTCGTCAAGCAAGTTCATGCGCTCACAGTCAGGCCAGGCGCGCGCCATCTCGGCGTTGATGGGCGCCACCGAATGCGCCAGCGCATGGATCAGCGCGACACGGGTCACGCCTTGCCCTTGCGGCCACGCGCGCGCTGCAGCGCTACCACCAGCAGCAGCAAGACGATGGCGGGCAGGAACATCCATTCCTTGGCAGGCCGATCGGAGGGAACTTCCGCCGAGACAATCTTGAAACCCTGCTCCATGCCCAGCTTTTCGGCGCGGCTGCCAAAGCGCACCTGCGTGATCAACAAGTCATCGCCCTGCGCCATCACGTTGACGCCGGCACTGGCAAAGCGTTCGCGCGCCGTGCCCTTGGGGCCCAGCGGCAGCAGTACCCCCTTGCGGATGTCCTTGCCGTTGATATTGGTGCCCTCGATCCAGATCCGTTTGCCAGCATTGGCGGGTTGCGCTTCAATCAACTGGCTGATTTGTGCCGCCGGGACTTCGTCAAACGGCGGGTGAACCATGTCCCACCAGAACCCCGGGCGAAACAGCGTGAAAGTCACCAGCAGCAGCGCAATGCTTTCATACCAGCGCGACTTCACAAGGAAAAACCCCTGCGTGGCGGCGGCAAACACCAGCATGGCCACGGTGGCACTGAGCACCGTCAAAATCAGATGCAAGGGCCCGGTCAGGCCGATCATCAGCAACTGGGTATTGAAGATGAACAAGAAAGGCAGAATGGCCGTGCGCATGCTGTAGAAAAACGCCGTCACCCCGGCCTTGATCGGGTCACAGCGCGCAATGGCCGCCGCAGCAAAGGAGGCCAGGCCCACCGGCGGCGTCACGTCGGCCATCAGGCCAAAGTAAAAGACGAACAGGTGCACTGCAATCAAGGGCACGATCAGGCCGCTTTGCGCACCCAGCTCCACCACCACCGGCGCCATCAGCGTGGACACCACGATATAGTTGGCCGTGGTCGGCAGGCCCATGCCCAAAATCAGGCTGATGACGGCCACCAGCACCAGCATCAGCATCAGGTTGCCACCCGACAGCAGTTCGACAATCTCGGTCATGACCAGGCCAATGCCGGTCAGCGACACCGTGCCCACGATGATGCCGGCCGCCGCTGTGGCCACACCAATGCCGATCATGTTGCGGGCCCCGATAGCCAGGCCATCGATCAGGTCAAGCACACCCTGGCGTGCCGCCAAGCCAAAATCGCTCCGGCCACGAAACCAGGCAATGATGGGCTTTTGCGTCAACATGACAAAAATCATGAACATCGTGGCCCAGAAGGCCGACAGGCCCGGCGACATTTGCTCGACCATCAGGCACCAGATCAACACCACCACAGCCAGCAGGTAATGCAGGCCGGATTTGACGGTGGGGCCGGTTTCGGGCAACTCGAACACTGGCGCATTCGGGTCATCGAGCTCCAGTTCGGGCTGGCGGGCGCCAAACCACAACAAGCCGACATAGGCCGCCAGCAGCCCCACACCGACCACCCAGACCGCCGCGTCACCCATGACCGTCTTGATCCAGCCAATGCCCCAGTAGACCGCACCCGACAGCACGATAAAACCGGCGATCGTCATGCCGAACGACAGCAGGCGCGAGCCAGCCGAGCCGGTGTCGCGACGCGGCAAGCCCACCATGTTGATCTTGAGCGCCTCAAGGTGCACGATGTAGAGCAGGGCAATGTAGGAAATGATGGCCGGCAGGAAGGCGTGTTTCATGACCTCGACGTAGGGAATGCCCACATACTCCACCATCAGGAAAGCTGCTGCGCCCATCACCGGTGGCATCAACTGGCCGTTGACCGAGCTCGACACCTCGACGGCGGCTGCCTGGTCCGGGCGGTAGCCGACGCGCTTCATGAGCGGAATGGTGAAGGTGCCGGTGGTCACCACGTTGGCAATCGACGAGCCCGAAATGATACCGGTCGCCGCCGACGACAGCACCGCCGCCTTGGCTGGACCTCCCCGCATGTGGCCGAGCAGGGCAAACGCCGATTTGATGAAGTAGTTGCCCGCGCCGGCCTTGTCGAGCAAGGAGCCAAACAGCACAAACAAAAAGATGAAACTGCTGGACACACCCAGCGCCACGCCAAACACACCTTCGGTGGTGAGCCACTGGTGGCTCATGGCGCGGTTCAGCGAAAAGCCGCGGTGGGCGATCATGTCGGGCATGAACGGGCCGCCAAAGGTGTAGCCCAAAAAGACCAGCGCCACGATCACCATCGGCAAGCCCAACACCCGGCGCGTGGCCTCCAGCAGCAACACAATGCCAACCAGTCCGGTGTAGACGTCCATGGTGGTCGGTTGGCCCGGGCGGGTCGACAGTTCGCGGTAGAACACAAAGAGATAGACCGCACAAAACGTGCCGACGATGGCGAAAATCCAGTCGGTCACCGGCACCTGGTCGCTGCGAGAGCGCTTGAACGCCGGGTAGGACATGAAAGACAGGAACACGGCAAAGCCGAGGTGGATGGCCCGCGTTTCGGTGTCGTTGAACACCAGCACGCCGGTGCTGAACGGCAGCGGCGAGGCGATCCAGAGCTGAAACAGCGACCAGGCCAGCGCCACCAGCAGCAAAAAACGTTTCATCACCGGGCCAGGGTTGCGCGCGCCGGTGTCGTTGTCGGCGACGAACTTCTCGACATCAATTTCTGGCACGCGGTCGGTAGCCGTTGCTGATTTCATAAGCATTTCTTCATCAAAGTGTTGTTATCAACAAAAAAGCTCTGACAGGTCAGAGCTTTTTTGCGGCCGTGGTCCGAAGACGCTCAGCTAGGCGGGATTACATCCAGCCTTTTTCCTTGTAGTACTTGACAGCACCGGGGTGCAAGGGCGCCGACAAACCGTCCTTGATCATGTTCTTGGGGTTCAGGCCGATGAAGGCGGGGTGCAATTTCTTGAACTCGTCAAAATTCTCGAACACCGCCTTGACCAGCTCGTACACGGTGGCATCCGGCACCTTGGCCGAGCTCACGAACGAGGCCAGCACGCCGTAGGTGCGGGTCGGGTTGGGGTGGCCCGCATACAAACCACCGGGAATGTCCACCGCAGCGTAGTAGCTGTTGGCCTTGACCAGCTTGTCGACGGCCGGGCCGGCGATCGTGACCAGCTTGGCGCCGCAAGTGGTGATGGGGTCCTGGATATTGGCGCTTGGGTGACCGACACCGTAGAAGAAGGCGTCGATCTTGTTGTCACACAGGGCGGCACCGTGCTCGTCAGCCTTGAGTTCGGCAGCCAGACCAAAGTCGCTGGTTTTCCAGTTCATGGCCACCAGCAATTCATCCATGGCGGCGCGGCTGCCCGAGCCAGGGTTACCCACGTTCATGCGTTTGCCCTTGAGGTCTTCAAACTTGGTGATGTTGGCTTCCTTGCGGGCCAGCACGGTGAAGGGCTCGGGGTGAATCGAGAACACGGCGCGCAGGTCGGCGTGCTTGCCGTCTTTTTCGAACTGCTTGGCGCCGTTGAAAGCGTTGTACTGGACATCGGACTGGGACACACCAAAGTCAAGTTCACCGGCCTTGATGGTGTTGATGTTCACCACCGAACCTCCGGTGGACTCCACCGAACAACGGTAGCCGTGCTTGGCGCGGTCCTTGTTGACCAGGCGGCAAATGGCGCCACCAGCGGCGTAGTACACGCCCGTGACACCGCCGGTGCCAATGGTCATGAATTTTTGCTGCGCCTGAACGCTGCTCACGGGGGCCATCAGGGCGGCGGCAGCGGCGATGGCGCTGACAACAAGGGACAATTTTTTCATGGGATCTCCAGTAATAAAAAATTTCAAACGGCCTAAACGCTTTCGGTTTAAAGACTGCGACATCTTAGATCAAAGACTGGCTCCCCATTGTTTTAAAGACTAAATAGTAACCCTGTCTCTTCATGCAATTTGTGCATATTTCGGCATCAAGCGGGCATGGACGCATCAATGGCCTGAGCCAGCCGCGCCACGATCAGCGCTAGCTCGCCCTCGCTGGCAATGAAAGGCGGGGCCAGCAATATGTGGTCGCCGCAGCGTCCGTCCACCGTGCCGCCCATCGGGTAACACATCAGGCCCAGTGCCATCGCCTCGCGTTTGACGCGGGCGTGTAATTTGAGCGCCGGGTCAAACCACTGGCGTGACGCGCGGTCGGCCACCAGTTCCAGGCCCCAGAACAAACCGCGGCCACGGATGTCGCCCACATGGGGGTGGTCGGCAAAGGCCTGCTGCAGCAAGCCGTGCAGCGTCTGGCCGCGCGCCTGCACTTGCGCCACCAGGCCGTCGCGCGCAATGACGCGTTGCACCGCCAGCGCCGCCGCACAGGCCACGGCGTGGCCCAGGTAGGTGTGGCCGTGCTGGAACAGGCCACTGCCGGCCCGAAACACATCGACCAGCTTTTTCTGCGCCAGCACCGCCCCAATCGGCTGGTAACCCCCACCCAGGCCCTTGGCAATGGCCAGCAAGTCAGGCACCACGCCGTCAAACTCGCAGGCGTGCAAGGTGCCGGTGCGACCCATGCCGCACATCACCTCGTCCAGAATCAGCAAAATGCCGTGGCGGTCGCAAAGTTCCCGAATGGCCTTGAAATAACCCGGCACCGCAGTCAACACGCCGGCGGTGGCGCCGCCCACGGTTTCGGCCACAAAGGCCATGACGTTTTCCGGCCCAAGGCGCGCAAAGGCTTGTTCAAGCTCGGCCACCAGGCGCTGGCCATAGGCTTCCGGCGTTTCATCTGCAGCACGGTCGCGGTACTCGTAGCAGGGCGCCACATGGGTCACGTCCATCAGCAGCGGCTGGAACTGGGCGCGGCGCCATTCGTTGCCACCCACCGCCAGGGCGCCCAGGGTGTTGCCGTGGTAGCTTTGCCGCCGCGCCACAAAGTGGCGCCGTTGCGGCTGGCCGATCTCGACAAAATACTGCCGCGCCATCTTGAGCGCCGCCTCCATCGCTTCCGAGCCGCCACTGACAAAGTAGGCGTGGCTCATGCCGGTCGGGGCCGAGGCGATCAGCACGTCCGCCAGTTCCTCGGCCACGTCAGTGGTGAAAAAACTGGTGTGGGCATAGGCCAGCCGGTCGATCTGGGCATGCATGGCGGCCAGCACCTCGGGGTGGCCGTGGCCCAGGCAGGACACGGCGGCACCACCGCAGGCGTCCAGGTAGGTCTTGCCGCTGGCGTCGGTCAGGGTGATGCCCTGGCCCGACACGGCCAGCGGCAAATGGTGCTGTAACTGGCGGTGAAAGACATGGGTGGTGTCGGGGTGGATGGTGGTGGCGTGTGTGGTGTTCATTTGTTTCCGGGGCGTCAAGTCTTGCCCGATTTTCCCTCAACACCGCGCCAGTCATCGCATAATTCATCCATGACTACCTTACCCCCCCTGCCTTGTTACCTCAACGGTGAATTCACCCTGCTGCCCGATGCCAAGATCAGCGTAATGGACCGCGGCTTCATTTTTGGCGACGGCGTCTACGAAGTGGTGCCAGCCTATGGCGGCCAGTTGTTCCGCTTTGCCGAGCACATGGCTCGGCTCGACCGCAGCCTGGCCGAACTGCGCATCGCCAACCCGCTGACGCGCGCCCAATGGGCCGAGGTGGCGCAGCAGTTGATGGCCACCTTTGCCACCGCCCAGGGCGTTAACGTCAATGCGCTGGACCAGCTGATCTACATCCAGATCACGCGCGGCGTGGCCCTGCGCGACCACGTCATGCCAACCGGCATCACGCCCACCGTGTTTGTCATGACCAACACCATGAAACTGCCTACCGAGGCACAGCGCAGCCAGGGCGTGGCCTGTGTCACGGCCGACGACTTCCGCTGGG
>JBASJO010000225.1:0-16405 GCA_049655365.1 Rhodoferax sp.
GGGAATACATGGTTTGCAAGCGGGCCAGAAAGGTGGGGCAGGCAAATCCAGCATCCTG
Source organism: Rhodoferax sp. (assembly GCA_049655365.1). GTDB lineage: Bacteria > Pseudomonadota > Gammaproteobacteria > Burkholderiales > Burkholderiaceae_C > Rhodoferax. The sequence goes on from JBASJO010000225.1 coordinate 59, forward strand.
GGCGACCTGCGGGTTGCCGGGGCCTGTGTGAAAGACGCTGGCCGCAGGCGAATCTTTCAGGAACGCCGCCAGCGTTTCGGGCCGATGAAAGGCAAACACGGCACGGGCACGCGGCTCGGGGTCCAGGCCTTGGGTGAAATGGGTTTCGACCCCCGTGAGCGTGGCGCCTTCTTTTTTGGCCTCGATCACACCTGCGGCCTTGCCGTCAATGTAGAGCAGGTAATCGGCAAAACCGTAGCCGGTATTGAGGGGGAACTCGCGCAATGCAACGCCGCGCGATGCATGAATGTTGGCATTGGCCATGTTGCACACATGCCAGCCCGCTTGCTGCAACAGCGCGTCGATGTTTTGTCTGGCCTGTTGCTCTGGCGTCATCCCTGTCCTTTTGATTTTGAAAGCAGTTTACGCTGTCAGGACAGGGTGATGGCCGTCATTTTTTACTGCCGCCCAAAACCAAACACATTGGGCATCTCGATACCTTCCACCTTTTCCACCAGCCGCAACAGCGGTTTGAGCTCGCGGTAACGCTCGCAGGTGGTGCGGATGTAGTGGATGAAACGCGGCGTGTCGGCCAGGTACTGGGGCTTGCCGTCGCGCAGCGTCAGGCGGGCAAAGATGCCGGCCACTTTCAGGTGACGCTGCAGGCCCATCCACTCCACGCCGCGGTAAAACTCGCCGAAGTCGTCGCCCACCGGCAGGCCGGCCTTGCGCGCCTTTTCCCAATAACGGATGGTCACGTCCAGGCAAAAGTCTTCGTCCCAACTCAGGAAGGCGTCGCGCATCAGGCTGGCAATGTCGTAGGTGATGGGGCCATAGACGGCGTCCTGGAAATCGAGCACACCCAGGGTGCCGGGGCCGGACACCATCAGATTGCGCGGCATGAAGTCGCGGTGCACAAAGACGCTGGGCCAGCGCAGGTTGTGGCGGATGATTTCCTCGAAAGTCTTGTCGAGCGTCTGGCGCATGGCGTCGTCGATGACCACGCCCTTGTGCTGGCTGATGTACCAATCAGGAAACAATTCCAGTTCGCGGCGCAGCAGCGCTTCGTCATAGGGCGGCAGCACACCGGGCTGGGAACTCAGCTGCCAGGCAATGAGCGCGTCCACCGCCTGCAGGTACAGGGGCAGATTGGCTCCGGGGTTATCGCGCTTGATGACCTGCATCATGGTCTGCGCGCCCAGGTCGGTCAGCAGCATGAAGCCCAGCGGCTCGTCCCAGGCCAGCACCTGCGGCCCGTGCACACCGGCAGCCTGCATCAGGGCGGCCACCTTGACAAAGGGGGCGCTGTTTTCCTTGTCGGGCGGCGCGTCCATGATGATGCGACTGCCGTTCTGGGCGTCGATGCGGAAATAGCGACGGAAACTGGCGTCGGCCGAGGCCAGGCGCAGGCTCTCCATCTGCAGACCGTGCTGGGCGGCGACGCCAGTCAACCAGTGGGTGAATTGATCAGCACGGACGGCGTCGCTCCAGGCGATGGCAAGGCTGGCGGGGGTTTGGGGGGGAATGTCGTGGCTCATGGATAATCCATTCTACAAATCTGTCCAGCCCTCTACCGCGCCCACTACATGCCCGCCATCGTTTTTGACTCCCGCGCGTTTTCCAAATGCGCTGCCTGATGCCAGACACCCCAGTGTTTCAGCCGCGACGCCACGTTCGCCCGCTGCGCCTCAGCGTGCTGGCCACGCTGCTGCAATCCGCGCTGGTGAGCGCGCAGCAGGCCGCTGATGCGCCTTTGCTGCTGCAAAACAGCCCTTTGTTGCACGAGACCATTGCGCCCGAAGTACGCGGTAGTTTGCCCAGCTTTGTCTCGGGCGAGCACATCACCGGCCGCCCGGACCTGGAGACCGTCGTGGAAGGCCAGGCCATGCTGCGCCGTGGCGACATGGTGATCAAGGCCGACCGGCTGGAATACAACCAGCCCACCGATTTGGCCAAGGCGCGCGGCCATGTACTGGTCAACCGCGCCGGCAATGTGTACGAAGGCCCCTTGCTGGAGCTGCGCGTCGATACCTTTGAAGGCTTTTTCAACGAGCCCACCTACCATTTCTTGAGCAACCAGGCCCATGGCCAGGCCGACCGGGTGGATTTTCTGGACGAGCAACGGGCGGTCATCCACAACGCCACCTTCACCACCTGTCAGCGCTTGCCGGGCCCGAGCTGGATGCCGGACTGGATTTTGAAGGCCAGCACCATTACCCTGGACAACGAAGAAGACGTGGGCACCGCCACCGGCGCCTTGCTGAGCTTCAAGGGCGTGCCGCTGTTGCCGGTGCCCTACCTCAGTTTTCCGCTGAGCGAGCAGCGCAAGTCAGGCGTTCTGCCGCCCACCATCGGCCTCGATACGGTCAATGGTTCCGAGGTCTCGGTGCCCTATTACTGGAACATTGCACCCAACCGCGATGCCACCATCACCCCCACCCTGATGAGCAAGCGCGGCATCAACATCGGTACCGAATTTCGTTATCTGGAACCCAAGTACAGCGGCGAAGTTCAGCTCGACTGGATGCCTGCCGACAAATTGCGTGATGCCAACCGCTGGGGCCTGAACCTGAAGCACCAGGCCCGCCTTGACAGTGCCTGGACCAACAACGGCGCAGCGCTGAACCTGAGCCTGAACCGCGTCAGTGATGACAACTATTGGCGCGACTTCAGCCTGGCCAACAGCTCCCTGACGCAACGCCTGCTGGCCAACGACGCCAGCTTGTCGTGGAACAACGGCGCTTGGGCCAACAGTGTGCGCACGCTCAAGTGGCAAACCCTGCAGGATGTGACAGCGCCCATCGTGCCACCCTACGACCGGTTGCCACAGCTCAGCACCAGTTACGCGCGCAACAACGTGGCAGGTTTCAACTACGCGTTCAACGCCGACTACACCCGCTTTCAATCCGACATCACCCGCACCGGGCAAGCCAACGGCCAGCGCAGCTTTGGCGTGCTGCAGGCCAGCTACCCGCTCACCGCCCCGGCTGGCTTTTTAACGCCCCGAGTGCAATTGCACGCCAGCCAGTACCAGTTTGAAACACCGCTGAGCAATGGCGACACCTCCGCCAGCCGCGTGCTGCCGACCTTCAGCCTCGACAGTGGCCTGGTGTTTGAGCGCGACACCCAGTTGTTTGGCCGCAACTTGCGCCAGACCCTGGAGCCGCGGGCCTTTTATGTCCACACGCCCTACCGCGACCAAAGCCATTTGCCCAATTACGATTCGGGCGCCAACGACTTCAACCTGGCCACCATCTACACGGAAAACGCCTATGTCGGCAATGACCGTATTTCTGACAGCAATTTGCTCACGCTCGGCGTGACCACGCGCTGGCTCGACCCCGCCACCGGGGCCGAAACCGCCCGCCTGGGCGTGGCGCAGCGCCTGCGCTTTTCTGACCAGAATGTCACCTTGCCCGGCGAGTTACCCGCAGAAGACCGTCTGAGCGACCTGCTGCTGGGTGGCTCGGTCCACTGGGACCCGCGCTGGAGCTTCGACGGCACGGTGCAGTTCAACCCCAAAACGGAACGCTCGGTGCGCTCCACCTTGAGCGTCAACTACAAGCCCGGTCCGTACCGAACGGTCTCGGCAGCCTACCGCTACCAGCGCAACTCGAGCGAGCAAATTGATGTTGGCTGGCAATGGCCCATCAACGACCTGTGGGGTGACAAGGGGCAGAACTTGGGCCCCGGAAAAGGCCAGGGCGACGGCCGCTGGTACAGCGTGGGGCGCTTGAACTACAGCATGAATGAGCGCAAGTTGGTCAATGCACTGGTAGGCTTTGAATACGATGCCAGTTGCTGGTTGGGCCGCATTGTGCTGGAGCGCCTGCAGACCAGCACCAGCACCGCCACCCAGCGCATCATGTTCCAATTGGAATTCGTTGGCTTCACCCGGCTCGGGGTGAATCCGCTCAAGTCGCTCAAGGACAATATTCCCGGCTACCAAATCCTGCGTGAACCCGGCGAGTCGCCCAGCCGTTTCAGCAATTACGATTGAACCACCATGACTGTCCGATTTAAACTTTTATCTGTTGCCCTGGCCACCGCTTTGCTGGGTACCCAAGTGCAGGCCCAGGGTTTGCGCCTGGCGCCCGCAGCAGGCGGCGCGGTCGCAGCCAGCCGCAGCGCGACCTCTGACTACATCGTGGCGGTGGTCAACTCCGAGCCGCTGACCAACACCGAGGTCCAGCGTGAAGTCTTGCGGGTGCAGCAACAGTTTGCCGCGCAACGCCGTCCGGCACCCGACCTGCAACGACTGAACGCCGAAATGCTGGAACGCCTGATCGACCAAAAGGTCCTGCTCCAGTTCGCCCGCGACACCGGTATCCGCGCGGAAGAATCGGCCATTGACCAGGCCGAGCAATCGATCGCAGCCCAAAATCAGCTCACGGTGGCTGAACTGCAGCGGCGGGTCGTCGCCGATGGCCTGACCGTGGGCATGTTCCGGTCCCAATTGCGTGACCAGATCCTGATGCAGCGCTTGCGCGAACGCGACCTGGAGCCACGGGTTCGGGTAACAGACGCTGATATTGAGGCCTATTTGCAGGCACAGCAGGCCACCTCGGACCCGAACCAGCTGGAAATCAACCTGGCCCAGGTTCTGATCGCGGTGCCGGAGGGTGCCAGCGCCGAGCAGGTGCAAGCTTTGCAGGTGCTGGCGAACCAGGTGCTGGCGCGCGCACGCGCAGGCGAAGACTTTGCCACTCTGGTCCGCACCTTCTCTGCTCCGTCAGCACAGTCCAATGGCGGCCAACTGGGTTTGCGCAGCACCAGCCGCTACCCGGCCTCGTTTGTTGAAGCCACGCAGCGTCTGGCGCAAGGTGAAGTGGCCGAGCTGGTGCGCTCACTGGCGGGTTTTCACATTTTGAAGGTGGTCGAGAAAGTCAACGTGGGCTTGCCCGCGATGGCCGTCACGCAAAGCCGTGCCCGCCATATCCTGCTGCGGCCCTCAGCGCAACTCAGCGAGACCCAGGCCAAGGCACGTTTGCTCGATTTCAAGAAGCAGGTACAGGCTGGACAGGCCGACTTTGCCGCACTGGCACGCGAGCATTCGCAAGACGGCAGCGCGGCGCAGGGGGGCGACCTGGGCTGGGCCAGCCCGGGCATGTTTGTGCCCGAATTTGAAGCCGTGATGAACCAGTTGGCCCCGGGTGAAGTCAGCGAGCCGCTGCTGTCGCGCTTTGGCCTGCACCTGATCCAGCTGCAGGAGCGGCGCCAGGCCAAGCTCAGTGAGACCGAACAACGCGAGTCGGTACGCGCCCTGTTGCGTGAGAAAAAGCGCGATGAAGCAGCGCAAACCTGGACCCAGGAACTGCGTGGCCGGGCCTACGTCGAGCTGCGTGACGCGCCACTCTAAAGAGTCCGGTTTGAAAAACGGCAAGCACATTCCGCGCAAGCGCTTCGGCCAGCATTTCCTGGCCGATGGCAGCATCATCGAGGCCATTGTGGACGCCATTGACCCGCAGCCGGGTCAGGCCATGGTTGAAATTGGCCCGGGCCTCGCAGCGCTCACGCAACCACTCGTTGAGCGCCTGGGCGCCTTGACCGTCATCGAGCTGGACCGCGACCTGGCACAACGCCTGCGCAGCCATGGCCAGTTGCGGGTAATTGAATCGGATGTGCTGAAAGTCGACTTTGCCCAAGTGGCGCAGGCGCAAGCTGCACCAAAGCTGCGGGTGGTGGGCAATCTGCCGTACAACATTTCCACCCCGATCCTGTTTCATTTGCTGCAGTACGTGGACATCATCGAAGACCAGCACTTCATGCTGCAAAAGGAAGTGATCGACCGCATGGTGGCCAGGCCGTCAACCGCCGCTTACGGTCGCCTGAGCGTGATGCTGCAGTGGCGTTATGCCATGGAAAACGTGCTGTTCGTACCGCCCGAGAGCTTTGACCCACCGCCACGCGTGGACAGCGCCGTGGTGCGCATGCTGCCACGCGCGGACGCGGCTGCACTCAATGAACAGGCTTTAAGTGAGCTGGTGCAAGTGGCGTTCAGCCAGCGGCGCAAACTGCTGCGCCACACGCTGGGCGCCTGGTTGCAGAAGAAAAATTTTGCCGGGGAATTTGATGTCCAGCGGCGCGCCGAAGAGGTGCCGGTGGACGAGTACCTGCGACTGGCGCTGGCCGTGGCCAGCGCGCAAGCTTAAACTTAAGCGGTGGTCCAGTAACCCGCGTTGAACGGGCTACTCATGCGCAAGGCTTGCGGCGAGATGTCGAGCAGCTTGTCGGTTGGCATTTTTTCGCCGTTTTCAGTGAGCAACTCAATGCCCGAAGTCGGCGGGTTGCCAGCCATCTGAGCGTGGTCGCCCTTGGCAGCGAATGCAGCCCGCGCCACCGAAAAGGAATAAAAGCAGCGGAACGGAATCTTGCGGTCACCCCAGTAATCAGCGGTGTCACGGAAAATGTCGAGCAGTTGTTCGCGCGCTTCCTTGTCGAACTTGGCGTGCGCCGGAATGTGCTCCAGCACCACAATAAAGCCAGGCTGCGGGCCGGACTTGTGCACCGGGTCGGTCATGCTGTCGTAGAGCGAATCAAAGTTCTTGCCCACGGCCACGGTCAGCATGAACTGCTGGCCAATCAGATCAAGCACATCCTGCTTGCTTTGGGCGTTGGCAACGTTGGCGTACAGGAAGTGCTGCCCCATGGCCTGCGCGGCGTCCTGCAGGTCCTGCACCCGAAAAGCCCGGATCGACTGCACGATGTTGGGGCGAACACCCTTCAAAATCGTCTCCGAGACGTTTTTGACAGGGGCTTCAGCAAGGGTTTGACTCAGTGTCATTTGGGTTTCTCTTTTCACAATTTATAAACTAACAATTCGAATTCAGGGCGTAATCTGACGAAAACTGGCATAGTGATCGGCGGTGTAATAACAAATCTCTGGCCTTTGAACCTGGCCTCCGCACACAATCCGCCTGACACCCCGATGCTTCAGCCCGGGCGTCGGAACGGTATATTCGCGATAAAAACCACGTTTTTGAGCGGGTAGTAACCGCTCCCGGTTGCCAAAAACAGAACCATCCTTCTCGCTGTCAAATGGACCACCCTGGTGGATGCGCCGATAAATTTCCATGCCGGGGCTGGGCAGTTCAGCCAAACTGATCGTGCTTTGCAAAGCCACGGACGGAGGCGCTTTGGCCTGGATTCCAACCGCAAGCAAGGCTGCAGCAATCGTCAAGCCAGTCAACACCAACTTAAAACGGTTCAACCACGACATTGCTTCAATTTCCAATAAAAAAGTTCGGGTAAACCCGAACATTGAAGCTTCAAGTGTCGCTGATTTGACAAAAAAAAGCAAGCCACTGCCCAATTCATGGGCAATACAAGCGGAGGGAATAAGGGCTAAGCGCTGGCCCGCTTAGCCCGTTTGAGGCCGAAAACCTGGTTGGTTTAACGGATGGCGTTGGCGTCGGCGACGGTCAGGGCAGTCATGTTGACAATGCGGCGCACGGTGGTGCTGGCCGTCAAAATATGCACCGGCTTGGCCGCGCCCAGCAGCACCGGACCCACGGCAATGTTGCCGCCGGCTGCCATTTTGAGCAAATTGTAGGCAATATTGGCGGCATCGATGTTGGGCAAGACCAGCAAGTTGGCGTCACCATGCAGGGTGCTGTTGGGCATGAGGTTGGCCCGTGATGCGCCATCCAGCGCCACATCACCGTGCATTTCGCCATCCACTTCGAGCCACGGCGCGTTCGCGCGCAGCAGCGCCAGCGTGTGGCGCATTTTGACGGCGCTAGGCTGGTCGCTGCTGCCGAAATTGGAGTGCGACAGCAAGGCAGCCTTGGGCGGAATGCCAAAACGCATCATTTCCTCGGCCGCCATCACCGTGATTTCGGCCAGTTGCTCGGCGGTGGGGTCGTAGTTGACATGGGTGTCGACCAAAAACACCTGGCGGCCAGGCAGCATCAGGCCGTTCATGCAGGCATAGGTGTTGACGCCGGCGCGCCGGCCCACCACCTGGTCAATGTATTGCAAATGCACCGGCGTGGTACCCCAGGTGCCGCAAATCAGGCCGTCGACATAGCCCTTGTGCAGCATCATGCTGCCAATCAGCGTCAGGCGGCGGCGCATTTCAATCTTGGCCACCTGCGCCGTGATGCCCTTGCGCTCGGTCATGCGGTGGTAGCTTTGCCAGAAATCGCGGTAGCGGTCGTCAAGCTCGACATTGACCACCTCGTAATCCACACCCTGCTTGAGCCGCAAGCCAAATTTTTCAACGCGTTCGGCAATCACCTTGGGGCGCCCGATCAGGGTCGGCATGGCCAGGCCTTCGTCAACCACAATTTGCGCGGCGCGCAGCACGCGTTCTTCTTCACCCTCGGCAAAAGCCACACGTTTCTTGAGCGCCTTCTTGGCCGCGGTAAAGATCGGCTTCATCACCGTGCCCGACGCGTAGACAAAGCTTTGCAACCTTTCCCGGTAAGCGTCCATGTCGGTGATGGGGCGCAGCGCCACGCCGCTGTCAAAAGCCGCTTGCGCCACCGCTGGCGCCACCTTCATCATCAGACGCGGGTCGAAGGGCTTGGGAATCAGGTAGTCACGGCCAAAGGCCAGCGGCTCGCCGGCATAGGCGGCGGCCACCACTTCGCTTTGCTCGGCCTGCGCCAGCTCGGCAATGGCATGCACCGCGGCCATTTCCATCTCGACCGTGATGGTCGAGGCACCGGCATCCAGCGCACCGCGGAAGATGTACGGAAAGCACAGGATGTTGTTGATCTGGTTCGGGTAGTCCGAGCGGCCGGTGCCCATGATGGCGTCGTCGCGCACGGCCTTGACCTCCTCGGGGGTGATCTCGGGCGTGGGGTTGGCCAATGCAAAAATGATCGGGTTGGGCGCCATGCGCTTGACCATGTCGGCCTTGAGCACACCGCCGGCCGACAATCCCAAAAAGACGTCGGCGTTGTCGATCACTTCACCGAGTTTACGGGCGTCCGTCTTCTGCGCGTAAATGGCTTTGTCCGGGTCCATCAACTCGACCCGGCCCTCGTACACCACACCGGCCAAGTCGGTGACCCAGACATTTTCACGCGGGATGCCCAGCTTGACCAGCAAGCCGACGCAGGCCAGCGCCGCCGCACCGGCCCCCGAAGTCACCAGTTTCACGTCCTTGGGCTCTTTGCCCGCGACCTTCAACCCGTTCAGGATGGCGGCGCCCACCGTGATGGCGGTGCCGTGCTGGTCGTCGTGAAACACCGGAATCTTCATGCGCTCACGCAATTTGCGCTCGACGTAAAAACAATCTGGGGCCTTGATGTCTTCCAGGTTGATGCCGCCAAAGGTCGGCTCTAGCGAGGCAATGATGTCGACCAGCTTGTCGAGGTCGTGCTTTTCGTCGATCTCGATGTCAAAGACATCGATGCCGGCGAATTTCTTGAACAGCACGGCCTTGCCTTCCATCACCGGCTTGCCCGCCAGCGGCCCGATGTCGCCCAGGCCCAGCACCGCCGTGCCGTTGGTCACCACCCCCACCAGGTTGCCCCGGCTGGTGTATTTGAAGACATTGTTGGGGTCCTTGACAATTTCCTCACACGGAATCGCCACGCCGGGAGAATACGCCAGCGCCAGGTCATGCTGATTCACCAACTGTTTGGTCGCCGCGATGGCCAGCTTGCCCGGCTTGGGGTACTGGTGGTATTCCAGCGCGGCGCGGCGCAACTCGGCGCGTTTATCTTCGGCGGTGGCGGGTGCGGCTTGCGTCATGAGGTCTCCTGCTGATATCAACCGGCCCAACAGGGCCGGCATTCGCGTTTACTTGGAAAGAAATTGTATGCCTTGACACATCAGCCACCGCTGAAGCCTTGCTCACCTTGAAGGCGCAGCAGTTTTTACTTTTTGCACCGGCACCGGGGCACAGGTTCACACCACCTGTTTGGCCAGCTCGGCGCGACGGCTGGTTTGCGGGCCACTCAGCGCAAAACCCTTGACCACCTGGTCGGGGTCGGTGAACAACCAGACACCAGGTTCACTTTGGGCCCACTGACCCACCGTGCCGGGTGCGGCTGGCGCCACCACCAGCGGCAAGGCGGGCGTCTTGATGGCCACAGGCATCAAGGGAAACTGCACCGGGGTCGGTTGACCCGCCAGCGTGGCGGCCAGCGCTTTGCCAGCGTGCATGATGGGCATGACGTAGGGCAGCGTGCGGCCGTTGGCGTATTGCGCGCCATCGCCCAGCGCGTACACGTTCGCGGCGCTGGTCTGCAACCGGACATCCACCAGTACGCCACGCTCGCTCGCCAAACCCGCCGCTTGCGCCAGGCTCAGGTCGGCACGCAGGCCGATGGCACTCAGCACCACATCGGCCGCCAGCACCTCGCCATTGGCCAGCTGTACCCTCAGCGTGCCGTCGGCCCCGGTGTGCTGATCGACCCGTTGCACCGTGGTGCCAAAGTGCCAGACCACGCCCTGATTGACCAGCGCTTCACGCAATTCCTCGCTCAGGCCGGTGGGTAGCAAGGCCGCTATCGGACTGGCAGAAGGATCGACCACCGTCACATCAATTCCTGAGCTGATCAAGTCGTTGGCGAATTCACAGCCAATCAATCCGCCACCCATGATGACGATGCGCTTTTTGATGTCGGTCCGGTGGTTGGGGGCAGCGCTGTTCACCTGGGTCAAACGGACGTGAAACTCTGTGAAGTCCGCCAATGAATTGACCGACAGCACTTCGCTGGCGGCATTACCGCCCAGGGGAATGCGGATGGCTTGCGCGCCGGTCGCCAGCACCAACTTGGCATAGGCGAAGTCACCTGCGCTGGTGCTGACGATTTGGCGCTGGGTGTCGATGGCGCTGACGCGGGTATGCGCCTGCAGCGTGACATTCTGGCTTGCCGCCATGCTGGCGGCCGGTGTGGTCACCAGCTGCGCCGGAGCGCGCTTTTGAGTGAACGCATTGGACAATGAGGGCTTGGCGTAAAAGTCACCGCTGTCAGCCGTGATCAGCAGCACCGGCGTGGTTTTGTCCAGTTTGCGCAGCTCACGCGCGGTGGTCCAGCCGGCCAGCCCGGCGCCAATGATGATGATGGGTGGCATCATGGTTTCAGATCTCAACCATTTCGAAGTCGGCCTTGGCGACGCCGCACTCGGGGCAGGCCCAACTCTCGGGCACGTCGGCCCATTTGGTGCCGGGGGCGATGCCGTCTTCGGGGTGGCCGGCAGCCTCGTCATAGATGAAGCCACAAACGATGCAGATATAAGTTTTCATGGTTTTTTTCCTGTTTGAATTGAAGTGGGTAAAGGGTGGGTGCGGACTCAGGCGCTCACTTTGGCCAGTTGGGCCTTGTAGTGGTTGGCGTGGCGCTCTTCCACTTTGGCCAGCGCGGCAAAACGCTTTTGTGCTTTTTCCAGAGTGGCCTTGAACTGGGCCGCATGCACCTTGCTTTCTTCAATCTGCTCGTCGATCTCGGCGATGGCGGCTGCATGGCCTTCAGCTTCGGCGGTGGCACGAAAACCGGGGTACATCTCGGTGTACTCATAGGTTTCGCCGTCAATCGCAATCTGCAAGGCCTTGGCTGGTGTCATGCTGGCTTTGGGGTAAAGCAGGTCGAGGTGGCCAAAAGCGTGCATCACTTCCTGGTCGGCCGTTTCTTCAAAGGTGCGGGCAGTGTCTTCATCGCCCATTTCGCGGGCCAGTTTGGCGAAGTAGCGGTATTTGATGTGGGCCATGGATTCGCCGGCAAAGGCAGCTTCGAGGTTGGCCATGGTCTTGATTTCGGGGCGGGTGGTTGTCGTCATGATGAACTCCTGTGATTTAAAACAATCAACTGATAGAACGTTTCGATCAGCACAAAGCAAATGTTATCCTCAACCTATTAATTTGACCAATTGACATTCTCTAACTGATTGATAGCCACTATCAAGAAAAACGCGGTGAGTCCCGCGGATGCCTGATCGCCCGAATCGAGGTTTCGTCCCATGCCTTTGGCAAACCCCATGAATGCATCCCCTGATTCCCTGTTCCCGGCGATTGAGCCCTACCGCAGTAGCCGCCTGGCTGTGGACGACCTGCATACCCTGTACTGGGAAGAATGCGGCAACCCGCAAGGCGTACCGGTACTGTTTTTGCATGGTGGCTCGGGCGTGGGCCTGTCGCCCAGACACCGGCAGTTTTTTAACCCGGCGCACCGAGTTTGTGGCGCAGATCCCGCCAGCCGAGCGCAGTGATTTATTGCAGGCCTTTGCCCGGCGACTGTTCAGCGACGACCCGGCAGCCAGTTTGCAGGCTACGCGCGCCTGGGGACGTTATGAGGGCAGTTGCCTGCACTTGTTGCCACCCCCGGAGGTGGCTGACCAGTTTGGCTCGGACGCCGTCGCTCTGGGCGTGGGGCGTTACGACGCGGTGTGCCCGGCACTGTCCGCCTGGCGGCTCCACGAGACCTGGCCGCAGGCGAGTTTTGAAATGATTGAAGACGCCGGCCACGCCGCCTTTGCGCGTGCTTTGGTGGCTCCGACCGAGCGCTTCAGGCTACTCGGCAGGCCGCGATCAGCCCGGCTTGACGCCCAGGCAGCGTTGCGTCAATCGCCTCCGTGGCCTTTCTTGTACTTGCCGTTGCCCCGGCGGTCATCATCATGGCGATCGTCACGGCGGCCGTCACGTCGATCGGCCCGACGTCCCGGGTCGCCGTAGTAACGCGGTGCATACACGTCGCGGTACCAGCCGTCCTGAACAAAATATACGGGCTGACCACAGGCGTTGTAACGACTGCAATGTTTGTTCCATTTTTTCTCATGACCCGGTGGCACCCGCAGGTAGATGGGCTGGCGCATCACGTTGACCGATCGTTGCTCAATGATGACGGGTTGCGGGTAAATCAACACCGGCGCGGGCACCCGGCCAATGTCGATACGACCATAAAACCCGGGCTCGGAAATGTTGACAGAGACCCCGACGTCAGCGGCTGATGCCGGTGTGTGCAGCGCCAAAGCGGCCAGCGCGAGACCCAGACATTTTGTTGAATTGTTCATCAATTCATTCTAGGGAGCCGCGCCCGCGCAGCAGGTAAGCGGATGTAATTGTCTTGACGCGCCAACTGGCGCCATGGGCCGTCTGGCGTTACACCTGCGGCAGCAAAAAGCGCCGCTCCCAGGCGCTGATTTCGCTCTGGAAACTCGCCCATTCAAGTGCCTTGACCGCGCAATAGCCAGTTACAAATGGTTCATCAAATAGCGCCTGTGCTGTGGCACTGTTCCGCATGGCCTGCAAGGCCTCTTCCATGCTGCGCGGCAAGCTGTGGGCCGAGTCATAACCATTGCCGGTTAAAGGCGCAGAAGGCGCCAGCTGCTGCTGCAAGCCCTCAAGTCCGGCCGCCAGCGAGGCCGCCATGGCCAAGTAGGGATTGGCATCGGCGCCGGCCAGCCGGTTCTCAACCCGGCGCGCGCTCGGCCCGCTGGCCGGGATGCGCAGCCCGGTGGTGCGGTTGTCATAACCCCATTGCAAGTTCACTGGCGCCTGGCTGCCCGCCACATAGCGCCGGTACGAGTTGACGTTGGGCGCGAGCATCAGCATCAGCTCAGGCAGAAAAGTTTGCAGCCCTGCAATGAAATGGCCCAATTGCGGACTCTCACTGCCGTCGGCCAGGCTGAACACGTTGTTGCCCCCGGTGTCGACCACACTGATGTGCAAGTGCATGGAGTTGCCGGCGCTGCCCGCAATGGGCTTGGCCATGAAGACGGCGTTGAGGCCGTGTTTCAGCGCAATCTCACGCGCGGCATACTTGAACAAAAAGGCCTGATCAGCCACCGCCACGGCGTCGCCGTGCAGCAGGTTGATCTCGTACTGCGTCGCGCCCACTTCATGAATCCAGGTGTCGGTGGCAATGCCCAGCGTGCGGCAGGCGTCGCGCAATTCGTTCCAGAACGGCGCCAATTCATTGAGCATGTTGAGGCTGAAGGCGCTTTGGCCGACCTCGGCGCGGCCGCCGCGCAACGCGGGCGCTTGCAAGGGCTGCGTTGGGTCGGCATTGGGGGCGGTCAGATAGAACTCGATCTCGGGCGCCACCACCGGAGTCAAGCCCAGCGCCGCGTACCGGGCCAGCACGCCTTTCAAGGTGCTGCGCGGGGCAAATTGGCACAAGCTGCCGTCCAGCTCCAGGCAGTCATGGATCGCCACTGCACGCGGCACATTGGCCCAGGGCGCAAGCGTCACGGTGGCGTAGTCGGGCAACAGCCGCACATCGGGATCAGAATCGGGAAACACCGGGTTGTAGGAGTAGTCCCCCGTGACCGCCTGCATCGGAATCGCCTGGCAAATGCGCAATTCGCCGCCCGCCAGAAAGCTCTCGGCGGGCATGAGTTTGCCGCGCGGGTAGCCTGAAATGTCGGGAAAGATGCACTCGACGTCGCGCACGCCATGCTGGCTGAACAGGGCACCGATTGCTTCGGAAGGGCGGGATGCGGTTGCTGGCGCCGCTGAATCAGCCGAGTGCGCGGTGTCGGACATGGGGCAAAACGCAGAGTGAAGATGCGCCAGTTTAAGCCCGCTCGCAGCGCTTTAAACCGCTGCGTTCAACGGTTTCGATCGCACCCCGGGACAGCCTCTCAAAACGTGGTCGGTGTATTGACCCAAAGAATACGCGCCACCGTGCTGCCCGTGTTGCGGTAACCGTGCGGAATCTGGCTTGAAAAAGTGAAGGCGTCACCGGCACGGATGACGTGCTGCTCATCGCCGAGCAGTAGTTCGATCGAGCCTTCCAGCACGTAACCCACCTCTTCACCCATGTGGACGATCAGTCCGTCGGTTTCGACACCGGGCTCGACGATGTGGATGTTGGCCTGCAATAACCCGCCGCGCTTGGACAGCACGAGTCTTTCCAGCGCAATACCGCCGCCAGTCTGCATCACCGGGCGCTTGCCCAACGGCAGGACTGGGCCTTCTAGCGGCGTCTCCTCGGTGGTCAGCGCGGCGATGTTGGTGTCCAGCGCCACAGCAATCCGGTGCAGCATGGCCAGCGAAGGCATGGCTTGGCCGTTCTCAATCTTGGAGATCAGGCTTTCCGAGCAGTCGGCCTTGAGCGCCACCTGAGTCAGTGTCAGATGCACCACCCGGCGTGCGTGCCGGATCCTGACGCCGAGCATGGGGGCCGTCTTGCCAACGCTATCGTCGACAGTCGCCTTGCTGGCAGTGATCTTTTTCGCGGTCAACTCTGAGTCTCCGCGTCAGGCATTTGCCATCAGGGTCACCGCGTAAGCCAGGGCCTGCGCCCCCAGGACCAGGTCCTTGTGATCCGTTTCTTCCGAGGCGTTATGACTGATGCCTTTTTTGCTGGGCACAAAAAGCATCGCGGCCGGACAATAGTCAGCCAGGTACATGGCATCGTGAAAAGCGCCAGAGGTCAGGACCAAAGGCCCGGGCTGCCCTGCAAGCCGGCTGACGTGCGCGCAGGCCTCCTCGACCAAGCTGGTCATGGCGGTCGGAAAGTGGGTGGGCTTGCGCTCGAAGACCAGCTCAAGCGCGAAGCGGGTGCGCCCGGCATGGGCTTGCAGTATGGCGCGCATCTCCACATCAAAGGCGGCAAGCGCAGCCTCGTCGACACACCGCATGTCGATGGTGAACTCGACCTCGCCCGGGATCGTGTTAATCGAATTGGGACCCACGACCCAGCGCCCCAGGGTCAAGCGCAGCCCACTGACTTGCCGCGCTGCTGCTTCAGCATAGAGATGGTGCGCCATCTGGATGCAGGATGCCATCGCATCGGTACGGATCTCCATCGGCGTAGTGCCGGCGTGCGCCGCCACACCACTGACCTTGACGCGGTACCAACGCACGCTCTGAATGCCGTTGACCACGCCCAAAGCCACGCCAGCTGCTTCCAGCACCGGTCCTTGCTCGATGTGCAGCTCAACAAAACCGGCCAGCGGCTGCTGTGGTGAACGCCTAGGCACATCGGGGATAGCCTGCAAGGCGCGGTCCACCGCCTCGCCAAAGTTCTGCTGACTGCTGTCACGGACGGTGCGGTAAACGGCAAGCCGGGTCGGATCCACATACGCGCTCGAACCCATACACCCGGGGCCAAAGCGGCTACCTTCCTCATTGGTCCAGACCACGACCTCGACCGGACGTTCGGTCTGCACCCCCGCGTCCTGCAGGGCCTGCAGTACCTCCAGGCCGGCAACGATGCCATAGGCACCATCGAGCTTGCCGCCCACCGGCTGCGTGTCCACATGGCTGCCCGTGAGTACCGGTGGCAGGTCCTGGCGGCCAGCGCGGCGGAAGAACAGATTGGCGCAGTCGTCAACCTCGACGCTGCAGCCCAAGGCACGGGCGCGATCGATCAAGTAGCGGCGCGCCTGCAAATCGATCTCGGTCAGCGTCTCGCGCGCCACCCCGCCATCGTCGCGGCCGCCATAAGCTGCCAGCTCGGAAATGGC
>JBASJO010000226.1:0-3247 GCA_049655365.1 Rhodoferax sp.
CCTTCCAGGAGTTAGCAATGAAATTTACCGCTTTTGAGCGTTCCAAGCAGGGCACGGGTGCGAGCCGCCGTCTCCGCATCACCGGTCGTACGCCCGGTATTGTTTATGGTGGCACAACGCCCCCCCAATCGATCGAAATTGATCACAACGCCCTGTGGCATGCGCTGAAAAAAGAAGCCTTCCACTCCAGCGTGTTGACCATGGAAATCGGCGACACCAGCAGCCCGGTGCTGTTGCGCGACGTGCAAGCTCACCCCTTCAAGCAACTCATTCTGCACGTGGACTTCCAGCGCGTTGACGCCTCGACCAAGTTGCACATGAAAGTGCCGTTGCACTTCCATGGCGACGAAAATTCATCGGCCATCAAGACCGAAGGCTGCATTGCCAACCACGTAATCAGCGAAATTGACGTGCTGTGCCTGCCGGCCGACCTGCCAGAGTTCATCAAGGTGGACCTCAGCGGCCTGAAGAAGGGCTCGTCCCTGCACCTCGCCGAAATCACCCTGCCCAAGGGCGTCACGGCCGTCAAGCACGGCAGCGACAAGAACCCGGTGATCGTCTCCGTGGTGGCAGTGGCTGGCGCTGAACCCGCTGCTGCGGCCGAACCCGCTGCAGACGCGGCTGCCAAGCCGGCTGCCAACGCAGCCGCCAAGTCGGCTGCCAAGCCTGCAGAGAAAGCAAACAACAAATAAGCGTTCCGACGCTGGTCAAGAGGGCTCACCTGGTGAGCCCTTTTTTTTAGTTTGAAGGTGTTCGTTAATTCGGATAATAGTCACATGATCAGACTTTTTGTAGGGCTGGGCAACCCCGGACCCGAGTACGAACAAACCCGCCACAATGCCGGCTTTTGGTGGCTGGACGCGCTGGCGCGTGAACTCAAGCTGAATTTGACGACTGACAAAAGTTACCACGGCCGGGTCGCACGCACCAGCATTCAGGGCCAATCGGTCTGGCTGCTGGCACCCCAGACCTTCATGAACCTGAGCGGCAAGTCGGTGGCTGCGCTGGCCAATTTTTTCAAGATACCACCACAGGAAATCCTGGTTGCCCATGACGATCTGGACATCGCGCCCGGCGAGGCCAAACTCAAGCTGGGCGGCAGCCATGCGGGCCACAATGGCCTGCGTGACATTCACGCCCAATTGGGCACCGACCAGTACTGGCGCCTGCGTCTGGGCGTGGGCCACCCTGGCAACAAGGCGGAGGTCGTGCACTGGGTGCTGAAAAAACCCATGCTGGATCACCGCATTGCCATTGATCAGGCCATCGACCGCGCCCTCAAGGCGCTGCCCCAGTTTTTAGCGGGCGACATGGAACAGGCCACGCGCCTGGTGCACACCAGCAAACCGCCCCGGCCCGGCAAACCCAAACCAGCGGAGCCAAAACCGCCAGCCGACCCGACACCGTCAGCCAGCGACTCGTGATACCCTTCGCCCAGCGTCACATTCCATGGCGCAAGGGAGACATCATGATGCAAAAAAATGGCATTCGAGCGTTTTTCATGGTCGCGGGGGTGGTCTTTTCAGCGGGGCTGCAAGCACAGGGCATTTATCGCTGTGGCAATGCCTACAGCCAGGTGCCCTGCCCGGGTGCCGAGCCCTTGCAATTCAAGGATGCACGCCAGCCCGAACAAAAACAGCAGACCGATGCCGCAGCCGTTCAAGCGGCCAGGCTGGCACAGGGCATGGAACAAACCCGCATCGCCGAAGAAAAAAGGCTGCTCGCAGGTCAACCATCCCCGCCGTCCACGGCACCCGAAAAAGCGACATTCAACAGCTTCAGCACCGGCAGCGTCACCACCACGCTGACACCCAAGCGGGTACAACCCAAGCACAAGAAGCCGGACGCCTTCATTGCCGAAGTGCCTGGTTCCGAAAAGCTGGCAGCACAAAAAAAGAAACCGAAACCCCAAGCCAGGTGAGGGTCAGGCCGTTGACGACGCGGAAATTTGCACTTGCAGGCGACGGTATTTTTGCCACAGGGTTTCCTTGTCCTCGACAACATCCGGGTTGACCGGAATGCAGTTCACCGGGCACACCTGCACACACTGCGGCTCATCAAAATGACCCACGCATTCCGTGCATTTTCTGGGGTCGATCTCGTAGATCTCCTGCCCCATGGTGATGGCGTCATTGGGGCACTCGGGCTCGCACACATCACAGTTGATGCATTCGTCGGTAATCAACAGGGCCATAAGCGCAATCAGACAAAAGTGGGAAAGCGCCGATTTTAAAAGCCGGGCTTATTCCTCGGTGTCAACACTGTCTTGTTCAGTCGTCTTGACGATCATCACCGGCACGCCGGCGGCATGCAGCACTTCATTGGACACCGAACCCAGCAAGGCGCTGCGCAAGGCACTGGTGCCACTGGCGCCCATGACCACCAGATCACAGCCGTAGTTTTCCAGGATATCCACCAGCGTGTGCGCCGGATCGCCTGAGGCCACTTCGGTCTCGTACGCCAGGCCGGCGGCATCCAGCAGCGCCTGCGCGGCCTGCAAGGTGTTGGCACCGGCCGCCGCGCTGACCTGCTCGATCACCAGCGGGTCGTGCGCCACCATCAATTCATACAGACTGGCTGGTTCCTGCACGTTGGCCAGCACCACGCTGGTGTTCAGGCCATCGGCCGCCATGCGAATGGCAAAACGCACCGCTTCCAGGGCCAGGGGGGAGCCGTCAAAAGGCAAAAGGATCTTCATGTTTTCTCCAAAAATTCAAGGGGTTTTGCCACTGAGGCTGCGCACTTTTTCGATCAGTCGCTGATTGACACCGGGCGAGACGAATTTGTCTACCTCGCCACCCAGCGTGGCAATTTCACGCACAAAGGTGCTGGAAATGAACTGGTACTTGTCGCCAGGGGTCAAAAAAACCGTTTCCACTTCGGGCATCAAGCTGCGGTTCATGCCCGCCAGCTGGAATTCGTAATCAAAATCGGTCACGGCGCGCAGGCCGCGCACCATCGCCTTGGCACCGCGTGCCATCACGAAGTCGCGCATCAAACCGTCAAAACTTTCCACCCGCACACCGGGGTAAGCCTGGACTGCTTCACGCGCCATGGCCATGCGCTCCTCCAGGGAAAACATGGCCTTCTTGTGGTGCCCGGCCGCCACCGCCACGATCACGTGGCTGAACAACTGGGCGGCGCGACGCACCACGTCCTCGTGACCCAAGGTGATCGGGTCAAAGGTACCCGGATAAACAGCGATCAGGTCATTGGCCATGGCAATCAGTGGGGTTCAGTGAAGTTC
>JBASJO010000227.1:0-6653 GCA_049655365.1 Rhodoferax sp.
GGCCGCCCCACCAAACGCGATCGCCGGGAATTGCAAAAGAGCTGGGACAGCCACTAAGGAACCAAGGGGAATTTCAACGGGGATTTCGACAGGCAACAAAAAAGCCACCCGAGGGTGGCTTTTTCACGCAGCGAAAAGCTGATTATTTGGAAGCAGCGGCCTTGGCAGCATCAGCGGCAACGTCAGCAGCCTTTTTGGCGACATCGGCAGCAGCGTCAGCAGAAGCAGCAACAGCAGAAGCAGCCGTGTCGGCAGCAACAGCAGCAGAAGCAGCAGCATCAACCACAGCGGCAGCGGCAGCAGGTGCTTCCACGGGAGCCGGTGCAGGAGCGGGCGCTTCTTCTTTTTTGCCACAGGCAACGAGGGCAGCAGCAGCGATCACGGCGATCAGAACGAGAGATTTATTCATTTGTAATACCTGATAAAAAAATTCCGGAATTTGCCTTGTGGAGGCCCACAAAACCAAGCAGACGCAGCGAGTATTGCGTTAACTCGGAGCTGAATTATAGTGAGAAACTACTGGTTTTTACGCTTGACTAAAAACTCACACTATGTTTGCAACAATCTATTTCAATGCTGCTGCTGTGATCATTCAAGGGCCTGAAGCCAACCAGCGACCCACCAGGCTGTGACCAGCATCAGCGCCTGCACACTGAGCTTGCCTACGTCCCGGGCTGAAAGGCGGCGGGTGTTGGCCAGGCTTCGCATCAAAGTGGCATCCCGCCCCGAAGCACTGAAGCTCTCGCCATTGATGAAAACATGGTGGGCATCGAACATCATGCGTGTGCGCCGGTCCAGACGAATGCCCTGGGCCTTCAAAGTCAGCGCATCCTGCCCAGACTCGGACTGCACTTCAAACCAGACATTGGGCTTGGGCTCGGTCATGTACTCACCCAGGCCCCGTGCCAGCGCCCGACTGTCCTGCAGGGCGTCTTGCAGTGCGTCTTGGGCAAACTCCAACATCCGGGCAGGGATTTCTGCGGGCTGGTCAACAGCGGGCTGATTGGGATCCTGGTACAAAGCCACACCCACCGCCTCCTCGGCGTCTTCTGCGAGGCGCTGCAGCAGTTCCCGGGCCAGCTCGGCCCGGTTTGGAATACGAAAGCCAATGGAATAGGTCATGCATTCGCCCTCGGCAATGCCATCATGGGCATAACGCGGCGGCAAATACAGCAGATCACCCGGCTCCAGCACATACTCCACCTCGGGCTCGAAGTTGGCCAGGATTTTCAAGGGCACATCGCGCTGCAGGCTCAAATCTTTTTGGCGGCCAATGCGCCAGCGCCTGTTGCCATGCGCCTGCAGCAAAAACACGTCGTAGCTGTCATAGTGCGGCCCCACGCCACCGCCATTGGTGGCGTAGCTGATCATCAGGTCGTCCAGCCGCGCGTCAGGTACAAACCTGAACTGGTTCATCAGTTCGTGCACACGCTCGTGGTGCAAATCCACGCCCTGCACCAGAATTGTCCACCCCGGTTGCTTCAGGGGTGGCAAGGCACGGCGCTGAAACGGCCCGTGCTTGAAGCGCCAACCCGGCTTGGACCCCGGCTCCTGGATCACCATGCGGGTCTGGGCGTCTTCATTGCCGGCAAGTTCAAACAATTCCGCGCGGTCCAGCAAGGGTTTGAAGCCGGGCACGGCCTGCCTGACCAACAATGGCTTTTTTTGCCAAAAGCGTTTCATGAACACTTCGGGGCTGATACCGCCTAACAAAGGCAGCGCTTGGGTGACATCCATGGGGTACTCCGTTCGGTTTTTTGTCTGCGACAATTCTCGTATGGAAATCACACAACAATGCGTCGTCGCTTTAACTTGGACACTCAAAGATTCTTTGGGTGAGGAATTGGACGTGCTCGATGAACCCGTCGAGTTTTTGGTGGGAGGCGGTGACTTGTTTGAAGTCATCGAAACTGCACTGCAAGGCCATGAGGTAGGTGCCACACTGAACCTGCACATCGAGCCCGAGCAGGGCTTTGGCGAGTTCAACGACCAGCTCATTTTTCTGGAAAGGCGTGAACTCTTCCCACCCGAGCTCGAAGAAGGCCTGACTTTCGAGGGCGCCGCCCTGCCCGCCGGGTGTACCCCGGACATGCCACAGGATGTGCTCTACACCGTGACCGACATCTACCCGGAACATGTGGTGCTGGACGGCAACCATCCGCTCGCCGGCATCGCGCTGCACCTGACACTGCAGGTGCGCGGGGTGCGCGAAGCCACCGAAGAAGAAATTGGTTGCGGCAGTGCCGGCACCGGTTTTTTCAAGCTCACACCTTTACACAGCCTGCCACCCGGCAGTGATTTACTTCAGTAAATTTTCAACAGCTCAGGCTTTGCCGGTCGAGCCGTAGCCGCCCTCGCCGCGCACACTGGCCGGAAACTCGGTCACCACGTTGAACTGGGCTTGCACCACCGGCACGATCACCAGTTGCGCAATGCGTTCCATGGGCTCGATGGTGAAGGCCACATCACTGCGGTTCCAGGCGCTCACCATCAACTGGCCCTGGTAATCGCTGTCGATCAGACCGACCAGATTGCCCAGCACGATGCCGTGCTTGTGACCCAGACCGGAGCGCGGCAGGATCATGGCGGCAAAGCCTGGGTTGTGCAGGTAAATGGCAATGCCGGTGGGCACCAGTTGCCAGGCATTGGGCGCGAGTGTCAAGGGCGCCTCCAGGCAAGCACGCAAGTCCAGACCGGCACTGCCGGGCGTGGCATAGGCCGGCAGTTGGTCCGCCATGCGCGGGTCGATCACTTTGACATCAATCTTCATCATGCAGCAGCTCCGGCACCCAGGCGTTGGGCAATTTCGGCAATGAGTTGGCGCGCCAGCGCAAGTTTGGAATCACGCGGCAAGGCACGGCTGCCAGCCTCGTCAACCAGCAACAAGGCGTTGTCATCCTGGCCAAAGGTGTCCGGGCCAATATTGCCCACCAGCAAGGGCACGCCCTTGCGTGCCCGCTTGGCCTGCGCATTGGCCAGCAAGTCGTGGCTTTCGGCTGCGAACCCCACGCAGTACAAGGCACGGTTTTGGCCCCGCTCGGACTGTGCCAGCGTGGCCAGAATGTCGGGGTTTTCGACAAAATGCAGCTCGGGTGGCTGACCGCTGCCGTCCTTCTTGATTTTTGAGGTTGATGCGCTAGCCGGACGCCAGTCTGCCACAGCCGAAGTTGCGACAAAAACGCTGGCTTGATCCGCCCGTTCGGTCACGGCGGCCAGCATCTCCAGGGCAGACTTCACGTTGATTCGCTGGACACCGCGCGGCGTGGAAAGGCTCACCGGCCCGGCCACCAAGGTCACCGTGGCACCGGCTTCGCGCGCGGCGCTGGCAATGGCAAAACCCATCTTGCCGCTTGACAGATTGGTGATGCCCCGCACCGGGTCAATGGCTTCATAAGTCGGGCCGGCCGTGACCAGCACGTGCTGACCTGCCAGCACCTTGGGTTGAAAAAAGGCGATCAGTTCGTCCAGCAACTCAAGCGGCTCCAGCATGCGGCCATCGCCTGTTTCGCCACAGGCCTGGTCGCCGTGGCCCACGCCCAGCACCCGGGCGCCGTCAAGCTGCACTTGCGACACGTTGCGCTGGGTCGCGGGGTGTTGCCACATTTCGCGGTTCATGGCCGGCGCAATCAACAACGGCACCCGCTCTGCGGGACGCGCCAGGCACATCAAGCTGAGCAAATCATCGGCCTGGCCTTGGGCCAATTTGGCGATCAGGTCGGCGCTGGCTGGTGCCATCAAACACACATCGGCTTCCCGTGTCAGGTTGATGTGCGCCATGTTGTTGGCAGCCCGGCTGTCCCATTGCGACCCAAACACCGGGCGCTGACTCAGGGCCTGCATGGTGACCGGGGTCATGAATTGCTCTGCGGCCTGCGTCATGACGACTTGCACCGAGGCGCCGGCCTTGATCAGCAAACGGCACAACTCGGCCGCCTTGTAGCAGGCAATACCGCCCGAGAGACCCAGAACAATGTGTTTTCCAGCTAAATCTTTCATGCGCCGCAATGTAACAGACCATGGGGAAGGCATGAAAGCGGCCCCTATAATCTCGCTTTACCAGCTTCCTGAGTTCACAACTCACTCTGACATGACCAAATTTGTCTTCGTCACCGGCGGTGTAGTGTCTTCCCTTGGCAAGGGAATCGCCTCCGCTTCTCTAGCTGCGATCCTCGAATCGCGCGGCCTCAAAGTCACCTTAATTAAACTCGATCCCTATCTGAATGTGGACCCCGGCACCATGTCGCCGTTCCAGCATGGCGAGGTGTTTGTGACCGACGATGGCGCCGAGACCGACCTGGACCTGGGCCACTATGAGCGCTTCATTGAAACGCGCATGAAAAAGGCCAACAATTTCACCACGGGTCAAATCTACAAAAGCGTGTTGGAAAAAGAGCGCCGTGGCGACTATCTGGGAAAAACCGTGCAGGTCATCCCCCACGTGACCAACGAAATCCAGGACTTCATCAGGCGCGGTGCCGGTTTTGGCACACCCGAGGCGGTTGATGTAGCCATTGTCGAAATCGGTGGCACCGTGGGTGACATCGAGTCACTTCCGTTCCTTGAGGCCGTGCGCCAGCTCAGCCTGCAACTCGGCCCCAACAACAGCGCGTTTGTGCATTTGAGCTACGTGCCCTGGATTGCCGCAGCGGGCGAGCTCAAGACCAAGCCGACACAGCACACCGCCAAACAATTGCGCGAAATCGGCATTCAGGCCGATGCCCTGCTGTGCCGCGCCGACCGCCCTATTCCCGAAGAAGAGCGGCAGAAGATTTCACTGTTCTCCAACGTCCCGCTGTGGGGCGTGATTTCCATGTGGGACGTGGACACCATCTACAAGGTGCCGCGCATGTTGCATGAACAGGGACTGGATGGCCTGATCTGCGACAAGCTGCGCCTGAACACGCCGCCCGCCAATTTGAAGCGCTGGGACGATTTGGTTTACGAAACAGCGCACCCGCAAGGCGACGTCAACATCGCCATGGTTGGCAAATATGTGGACTTGAGCGACAGCTACAAGTCGCTCAATGAAGCCCTGCGGCACGCAGGCATGAAGAACCACGTGCGGGTAAAAATTGATTACATCGATTCAGAAACCATCACGCCGGACAGCGTGAAGCAACTCGCCAAGTTTGATGCCATTCTGGTGCCAGGTGGTTTTGGCGTTCGCGGCGTTGAAGGCAAAATTTGCGCCGCCCGTTTTGCCCGTGAAAACAGGGTTCCGTACCTGGGCATCTGCCTGGGCATGCAGGTGGCCACCATCGAATTCGCCCGCCACGTTGCGGGTTTGCAAGACGCCAACAGCACCGAATTTGAGCCCCATGGTCCAAACCCCGTGATTGCCCTGATCACCGAGTGGAAAGACGAAGACGGCACCATCAAAACCCGTGACGCCAATTCTGATCTGGGCGGCACCATGCGCCTGGGTGCGCAGAGTTCTGATGTGGCCAAAGGCACTTTGGCTCACAAGATCTACGGCGACGTCGTCACAGAGCGCCACCGCCATCGCTACGAAGCCAATGTCAATTACCTGGACACGCTGCGCAAGGCTGGCCTGGTGATCTCCGCCCTGACACAGCGCGAACACCTGACGGAAATAGTCGAACTCCCGCAAGCTGTTCACCCGTGGTTCATGGGTGTTCAGTTCCACCCTGAATTCAAGTCAACACCCTGGGATGGGCACCCGCTGTTCAATGCGTTTGTCAAGGCGGCTTTGGACCACCAGACCGAAGGCAAGAACTTGAAGGCAGTCGCCTGATGAAGCTGTGCGGCTTTGATATTGGACTGCAGCACCGGTTTTTTTTGATCGCGGGTCCCTGCGTCATCGAGTCGGAACAATTGCAGATGGATACGGCCGGCACGCTGAAGGAAATCACTTCGAGTCTGGGTATTCCATTCATCTTCAAAAGCAGCTTTGACAAGGCCAACCGCTCCAGCGGCAGTACCTTTCGCGGGCCCGGTATCGACAAGGGATTGGAAATTCTGGCCAAGGTGAAACGTGAACTGGGTTTGCCCGTTTTGACGGACATTCATTCGGAAGACCAGATTGCACAGGTTGCCTCGGTGGTGGATGTGCTGCAGACCCCTGCTTTTTTGTGTCGCCAGACTGACTTTATCCGGGCGGTCGCGCAATCAGGCTTGCCGGTGAATATAAAAAAAGGCCAGTTTCTGGCCCCTGGCGACATGAAGAACGTGATCGACAAGGCACGCGCCGCGGCACGGGAAAAAGGTTTGGAAGAGGACAATTTCATGGCCTGCGAGCGTGGTGCCAGTTTTGGCTACAACAACCTGGTCAGTGACATGCGTTCGCTGGCCATCATGCGCGAAACCGGCGCGCCAGTCGTTTTTGATGCCACCCACTCGGTGCAACTGCCCGGCGGACAGGGCACCAGCAGCGGCGGGCAACGTGAAATGGTTCCTGTGCTGGCGCGTGCGGCCGTTGCCGTTGGCGTCGCCGGTTTGTTCATGGAAACCCACCCCGACCCGGCCAAGGCAATGAGTGATGGGCCCAACGCGGTACCACTCAAGCACATGAAAGCCCTGCTGGAGACTTTGGTGGCGCTGGACAGCGTGACCAAGAAAAACGGTTTCCTTGAAAACAATTTCAACGCCTGACCATGACCCGTGCCTGCATTATCGCCAACGTGACCGAGATC
>JBASJO010000228.1:0-3749 GCA_049655365.1 Rhodoferax sp.
CAGTAGCACCGTGCTCACTCCGTGGTGCAACATGGCATCAATCCAGCCGGCGGCGCGCACGCCGGAAGGCTCACCATTGGCTTTGAGTACCTCCCACACCGGCTCACACAGCGACGGGGTAACCACATTGAAATCTTCGTTGGATACCGTCTCAAACGACCAACTGACCGACTGACGTTGCACTGGCACCTGCAAGCCAATGCGCTCGCTGCCAAATTGATGCACCAGTCGCGTCACGACGCTGCTGTCAAACAGGGCGATCTCACCCAAAAATACTTTTTTGGCACCGGCATTGAGCAAGGCAGTGGCCACGACCTCAGATTCGCCCGCCAGCAGCACCTGGGCGTTCATGACCTGATTGGACATGGAAGCCAGGCGCGGGGTGCAACACACAAAGCTGGGCACCACCGGGTTGAGCTCGGAAAAATTCTTCGCCAGGCAACAAAACTGCACGCTCATGGCGCTGCCCGCAGGGTCTCGAATTTCGGATAAACAAAGGGAACCATCGGGCAATCCGCATCAGGCGCCAGCCCGACCAGCATCGGTCGCAAGTCCTGCAGGGTGCCGTAAATGGGCTCGATCCTGATCCCCATGTAGGACGGGCGGTATTTGCCAAGCGCCAGCATGGCATCGTCAAGCAACAGCAAAGCACCGGACTGGTTCTGGTTTTGGGTGAAAAACAGCGTCAGGGTGGCAAACGCCAGGGCCTGCAGCAGCTCGGCCTCAGGGTCTCTGGTACCCAGCGGACTGTTGCGAATCAGCCTTGACCAACGCTCGTTGAGCCAGTCGTGCAACTGTCCCAACTGGTTGCTGTTCCACAGCGTGGCGACTTCGCCCCAGTCCAGCTCCGAAAGCACCGAACGGTCTGGCGCAAGAATCGGTTTTGAATGCAAATCCAGCAACATGGGTCAACCCCTCAAAAAGCAAGATCTTGCACGGCATTGATCGGAATCACCCGCCCCTTGGCAGCTGCTGCCGTCGGCCCGGTTGCACCCGACGGACACTCACCACAGACCGGCTCGTCCGGATTGAACTCAAGGGTGATCTCAGATTTTGGCACCACCAACTGCCCCTGATCCAGGTCATCGAGCCGGCTCAAGCCCATGGCAGCAATTTCTTCCGCGGCAAAACCATTTAAAAAACGTGCCATTTCACGGTAGAAGGAGTGGTTGGCAGCGCGCTGGATCAAGCTGCTGTAGCCGCGCACCCAGCGCCCGAGATGAAGCGACCAGAAGCGTTTGATTTCCTTATCGGTTCTCCTGTAGGCGATCAGGTCATCAGCATCGAGCGCCTGCGCACAACGTTCGAGCATTTCGGCCACAAACATCAACTCCATCCCCAGTTGATCAGCAAACACCTCAAACCGGCCTTTAACCTGCTCGAAGCCAAGACGCTTGTACACGGCCGAGACCTGGTAATGCGGGTCTTGTTTGAAGCGCCCGGTCAGACGCACAGACTCCACAGGCGGAAAGCCGCCGGAGGAAGCAAACAGCGTGGCGTATTCACACGCCAGCACGTTGACCAAAGTGCTCAGGTCGGTGTCCAGAAAATCAGAGCCGAAGCGGATGCCGGCGTGCTCTAGCGATTGCAGCCAGGCGGGCTTTGCCATGCAGGCCAAAAATTCGTCTGAGGGCTCTTCAACAAACACACCAGCCAGCACCCGGTAAATACTGGCCCTGGCCCGACACTCCTGGGCTAAAGCGGAGGGATCAAGCGTCTGGTGGTCCGACTCAACGGGTGCTTCCAGCACCTCGTCAAAATCAAATATCGCATGAAGCATGGAAAGGCTTTCCAATGATGCCAAGCCGCAAAAATTACGGAGTGACAAGCGTTATGAAATGCTGCGTGTGGCAGTTTTTTACCGCCGCCGCACAGCAGCATGCTTAATGTCCGCCAGCAGCCTGATGCTTGACGCTTTCAGGACCACCCCAAGCCGCCATCTCGGGATGCATTTTGCGATGCAAATCACCGGTATAGGCGTAGCGCATGGTTTCCTTGAAGGCGGCCACGTGTTTTTCCCAGCTGCCCTCGGAGTCGCCATACTTGTCACTGGGGCCGGCCTTGGTGACCTTGACCACCGTGTCATACCAGCCCTGTGAGCCGCCAATCGGGTCGACCACCACGGGGATGATGTTGTTCGGATGCACGCCCTTGTCGTCCCACCAGACGTTGTTCATATCCGGGTCATCTGCACCGTGGCTGTAGTCGGCTTTCTTGTCCTTGAGCTTGAGAGTCGCGAGGCGCCCGTACTCCCAGTGACCAAAACCGGTGGCGATGGAAATCACCTTGGGGTGAATGCCCTCGGTCACGTAGGCTTTGGTGACGAGGTGACCCACCGCACTTTCCACCCGCACCAGATCACCGGTTTTGACCCCCAACTTGGCGGCCGTCTCCGGATTCATCCAGGCTGGGTTGCTGTGGGCAATCTCGGCCAGCCACTTGACCGCTGCCGTGCGCGATTGCTTGTGCACGTTGAGCTTGAAGGTGGACAGGATCAACTCGTCGTTTTTCATGGTCTCGTGCCATGGAATGCGCTTGAAGGTCGGCATGGGGTTAAAACCATACTCGGCCCACTGATCGACCCGCACGTTGATCAGGCGGTTGCCGGTGGGGAATCCGACATGGTTCTTGCCATCACGCTGCAGGCCAATGGTCTTGCCGCCTTTGATGATGTTGCCAGACTTGTCGACCGAAGCCCCCGCCATGTCAGCCGCTGAGAGCTCTTTCTTGTACAGGCCATATTCGGCCTGAATTTCGCGGCCGGTCTTGTCCGACACCTTGCCGGTCTTGGGATTGAGCGTGCCATAGATAGGCCAGACGCCGTGTTTTTTGAGAAAGTTCAGGCCGCCGGCTTCTTTCAGTCCTGGCACGTTGTCAAAGTGGTGACGCATGTAGTCTTCACCGTCCTTGAAATTCCAGAACTGCTTCATGCCGCGTTTGCCGTCGGGGTCGAGCTTGTGGATGATGTCGCGCAGCATGACGCGGTTTTCCCGCGACTCGCCGAGCGACTTGTGCACGGGCTGGCGAATACCCAGCCAGGGCCACAAGGAGTTGGGCATGGACTCAGGTTCCCAGCGCTCAAGGTAGGGGCAATCCGGCAAAATCAGATCGGCCAGTGCGGTTTCTTCGCCCATGAACGGGCTCATGGATACCAGATACGGAATCAGCTTTTCATCCTTAAACAGCTTGCCCCAGACTGCGGAGGACCCAGGGTTGGTATAGACCGGGTTGTCCTGGTAGGTAAAGTAGACGTTGATTTTTTGCTTGCCCTCGGCAATCCAGAACGGCACCAGGTGCGACACCTTGTGCGAGGCCAGCGGATAGTCTGGCGGGTGCGCCAGGTAGGACGGCCTGGCTGGTTTGCCAGGGGCCGGCTGTGGTTGTGGCCAACCCATGCCGCGCGGCAGGCAATAACCGCCCTTTTTCTCGACGTTGCCGGTCATGATGGGCAGCATCATGCAGGCTTTTTCGTTGTATGAGCCGTACAAATGCTTGGCCGGACCGCGGTAAGTGAACAGCGTGGCCGGTTTGGTGGTGGCAAATTCGCGGGCAATGCGCTCAATGGTTTCTGCCGGCACCCCCGAGATTTTGGATGCCCACTCGGGCGTGAACTGCTTGTAGTGCGCTTTCAGCTCAGCCACGGACACATTGGTCCAGTTGTCGATGAAGTCATTGTCTTGCAGGTCTTCACTCAGGATCACATTGCCCATGGCCAATGCGACGGCGCCGTCGGTGGCCGGGTGCACCGG
>JBASJO010000229.1:0-4375 GCA_049655365.1 Rhodoferax sp.
TTCTTGCGCAGGCGGTGGATGTAGACCTCGATGGCGTTGTTGCTCACCTCTTCGCCCCATTCGCACAGGCGCTCCACCAGTTGGTCTTTGCTCACCAGTCGGCCGGCGCGCTGCAGCAGCACTTCCAACAGCCCGAGTTCGCGCGCCGACAGTTCCACCATGACGCCGTCGATGCTGGCCACGCGACCGCCCTGGTCGTAAATGAGGGGTCCGTGTTTGATGGTGCTGCTGGCCGCGCCCATGCCGCGCCGGCTCAGGGCGCGCACCCGGGCTTCGAGTTCCTGCAGGCTGAAGGGCTTGGCCATGTAGTCGTCAGCGCCGTAGTCCAGCCCCTTGACGCGCTCTTCGACGCTGTCGGCGGCGGTCAGGATCAGCACCGGCAGTGATGAGCCGCGGGCCCGCAGGCGCTTCAGCACTTCCAGGCCGTGCATCTTGGGCAGGCCGAGGTCGAGAATCAGCAGGTCGAACTCGGTATTGGTCATGAGCGCAGCATCGGCCTCGCTGCCGCTGGCCACGTGGTCGACCGCGGCTCCCGAGCTGCGCAGCGTGCGTAACAGGCCATCAGCCAGAACCTGGTCGTCCTCGGCAATCAAAATGCGCATCAAGCTCTCCTCGTTGGGGGTCAGTCGGTTGGAAATGTCTCGCTGAATCGTCGCTTTTGATGCATTCTAGGCGGCATAGGCTTCCAGCCCGAGCGCCATCACGGTAGCCACTTGCTGACCCACCGCGTCCTGCAGTTCGGTTTGCGCCTGTGTCACGGCATCCTGGAACGCCTGCAGCCAGCTCAGGCCAGCGGGGGTGAACAGCACCAGGCAGGCGCGGGCATCGCGCAGGTCGGGCTGGCGCTGCACCAGACCCCAGGCCTCGCATTGGTCCACCAGCTTGCCCATGGCCTGTTTGCTCACTCCCGCGCTGGTCGCCAGGTCGGTCAGGCGCGAGCCCGCCAGCGCCAGGTGCCGGGTGATGTGCACGTGGGAAGCGGTCAGGTGGCCACGGGCAGCCAAGTTGGCCAGCGCCAGCGGCATGCTGTCATTGGCGGCCATCAGCGCCAACACGCGGGCGTCAAAACGTGCCGACGCCTGCGCCAGCCAGTAACCCATGTGGGTTTGGCGCCAGGGCGTTCCGAGAGCGAGGGCGGTCATGATGAAATGGTAAACCAAATTGACTAAAAAACTGATTTACGACGTTAAACAAACGTTCTAAACTACTGTTCAAGCATCCAGCCTGTTGTTAAAAACAGAGAGTCAGAATTTTTCCAGGCAGATGCCAAACCATTTCAACCCCAAGGAGAAAAGTCATGGACGCAACCGTCAGAGCCGCCACCCCCATCAATCCTGAAAAAGCCAAGGCGCTGCAAGTGGCGCTGGCCCAGATTGAAAAACAATTTGGCAAGGGCACCATCATGCGCCTGGGCGAGGGCGAAGTCATTGAAGACATCCAGGTGGTGTCCACCGGCTCACTGGGGTTGGACATTGCGCTCGGTGTCGGTGGTCTGCCGCGTGGCCGGGTGGTGGAAATTTATGGCCCAGAATCCAGTGGCAAAACCACTTTGACGCTGCAGGTGATTGCCGAGATGCAGAAAACCGGTGGCCAGTGCGCGTTTGTCGATGCCGAGCACGCGCTCGACATCCAGTATGCGCAAAACCTGGGTGTCAACCTGCAGGACCTGCTGATCAGCCAGCCCGACACCGGTGAGCAAGCGCTGGAAATTGTCGACAGCCTGGTGCGCTCGGGCGCGGTGGACCTGATCGTGGTGGACTCGGTGGCCGCCCTGACGCCAAAAGCCGAGCTCGAAGGTGAAATGGGCGACAGCCTGCCCGGTCTGCAGGCCCGCCTGATGAGCCAGGCGCTGCGCAAGCTGACCGCCCACATCAAGAAAACCAATTGCATGGTGATCTTCATCAACCAGATCCGCATGAAGATCGGCGTCATGTTCGGCAGCCCCGAGACCACCACCGGCGGCAATGCGCTCAAGTTTTACGCCTCGGTGCGGCTCGACATCCGGCGCACCGGTACCATCAAAAAAGGCGACGAAGCCATCGGCAACGAAACCAAGGTCAAGGTGGTCAAGAACAAGGTGGCCCCGCCGTTCAAAACGGCCGAGTTCGACATCCTGTTCGGCCAGGGCATCAGCCGCGAGGGCGAGATCATCGACATGGGTGTCACCGCCAACATCCTGGACAAGTCCGGTGCCTGGTACGCCTACAACGGCGAAAAAGTGGGCCAGGGCCGTGACAACGCCCGGGAGTTCCTGAAAGAAAACCCCAGCCTGTCGCATGAGATCGAAAACAAGGTGCGTGCCTCGCTGGGCATTCCGCTGCTGGCCGGCACCGAAGCGGCTGAAGCAGCGCCTAAAGCGGCCGCCAAGAAGGCCGCCTGACCGCCGTGGCCTTTGACCAGCCTTCGCTCAAAGGCCGTGCCCTGCGTCTGCTCAGCGGCCGCGAGCATTCGCGGGCCGAGCTGGAACGCAAGCTGCAGCAATTTGAAGAGGAGCCCGGCAGCCTTGCGCTGGCGCTCGATGAGCTGGTGGCCAAGGGCTTCATCAGCGAGCAGCGGGTGCTTGAGTCGGTGGTCAACCGGCGCGCCGCCAAACTCGGCGCCTCTCGCATCAAGCAGGAGTTGCAGGCCAAGGGTCTGGACCCGCAAGCCGTGTCAGAGGCCGTGGCGGACCTGCGCAGCACCGAGCTGGCCCGTGCCCGCGCGGTGTGGCAGAAGAAATTTGACCATCCGCCCGCAGACGCGACCGAGCGCGCCAAGCAAATGCGTTTTCTGGCCAGCCGCGGTTTTGGCGGCGACACCATCCATCGGGTGGTGTCGGGCGGCGAGGACTGAGCCTTATTCCGTTTCCAAAGCATTTGTGTCTAGGCGCGAAGCCGCAGGCAGTGCTGTAGCACGACAAGGCGAAGCAACAACGACACGGATGATTTAGAAATGGAATTACAGCCCCAGCATCAGCTGCAGATTCTGCACCGCCGCACCGCTGGCACCCTTGCCCAGGTTGTCCAGTCGCGCCACCAGCACCGCGTGCTGAAAACCATCGCCGGCATCACGGTTGGCAAAAACGCGCAGCTCCAGCTGGTTGGTGTCGGCCAGGGCCACCGCGTCGAGCTTGTTGTCCGGCGTGGCTGGCAACACGGTGACCCATTCGCTGTTGGTGTAATGCCGTGCCAGGGCGTTGTGCAGGTCGTCCGCGCTGGGCCGGCCCGGCAGCAGGTCCAGGTGCAGTGGCAGCTGCACCAGCATGCCCTGCCTGAAATTGCCGACCGCAGGCACAAACAGGGGGCGGCGCGTCAGGCCGGTCAAGGCCATGATTTCCGGGATGTGTTTGTGCTTCAGACCCAGGCCGTAGAGCTCAAAGGCCGGCGCCGTGCCCTGCTCATAGGCTTCGATCATGGGCCGGCCGCCGCCCGAATAGCCGCTGACCGATGGCAGACACAGCGGGAAATCGACCGGGATCAGCCCGGCATCAATCAGGGGCCGCAGCAGTGCGATGGCGCCCGTGGCATAACAGCCCGGATTCGCCACCCGGCGTGCGCCTTGAATCGCCTCGCGCTGTCCGGCTGCCAGTTCGGGAAAGCCATAGACCCAGCCCGGCGCCGTGCGGTGCGCGGTGGAGGCGTCAATGATTTTGGGGCCGGCCTGGCCGCTGCTTTTCTCCAGCGCATCGACCATCGCCACCGACTCAACAGCCGCCTCGTCGTGCAAACACAGCACCACCAGGTCGGCTTGCGCCATCAGGTCACGTTTGGCGTTGGCATCCTTGCGCAGCTCCGGCGCAATGCTGATGAGCTCGATGCCGGGCAGGGTTTGCAGGCGTTCCCGAATCTGCAAACCAGTGGTGCCGGCCTCGCCGTCGATGAAGATTTTTTGCATGGTGAAGTGGAATCCTGAAAAATGGGTTGCTTGTAAGGCTGGTAACAGTTTGCCGCAATGCAGCATGATACAGTCCGCAGTTGCTTCGCACGGTGTCCCTGATGCTGCCCTGTAGGACAAATCAGACGGCTATCCATCATTCATTCCTGAGAGAAAAGCTCATGAAAATTCACGAGTACCAAGGCAAGGAAATCTTGCGTCAATTCGGTGTGCCAGTGCCCCGCGGCATTGCAGCGTTCACCGTTCAAGAGGCGGTGGAAGCCGCACAAAAACTCGGCGGCCCGGTCTGGGTGGTCAAGGCGCAGATCCACGCCGGGGGCCGTGGCAAGGGCGGCGGCGTCAAGGTTGCCAAGACCATTGAAGACGTCAAGCGCATCGCTGGCGAAATTTTGGGCATGCAGCTCAAGACCCACCAGACCGGCCCTGAAGGCCAGAAGGTGCGTCGCCTCTACATCGAAGACGGCGCCGATATTCAAAAGGAATATTACGTTTCCATCGTGAC
>JBASJO010000230.1:0-3811 GCA_049655365.1 Rhodoferax sp.
GCCAGTGCTCGCGTGCCGGCCGCATGGTCGACCAGGTGCGATTCGTAAAACAGGCCGGACTGGGCCACCGTGTCGGCCAGGCTGGCCGCCAGCACAGGCGCCAGCGCAGCCGGCCCCTGCGGCCAAATCGCCTGGCTGCCGGTGATTCGGTTCGCCGCGCCGGCGTCGCTGTGCAGGATCGCACTCACCACGCGCGCCGCCACGCTCAAGGTAACAGACTCCCCGGCACCGGCCGACCCGCGACCCTGGCCCAGACCCGGCTCGCCGGCGCCGCTCTTCAGCAGCCCCACGCCCAGTTGCTGCAGCATGGCGGCGCGCGACGGCAGGCGCGTGTCGTTGGCCACTTTGCCGATCGGGCTCGCGCTGCCGGGGCCGGCAATTTCGAGTTCAGACTTCAGCGGCAGCAGGTCAATGCGCTGCGCCAGCCTCGTGGCCAACAAGGTATCCACCAGAGGCGTCAGGCCACTCATGACAGGGCATCATCCTTTCGGCCATAGGTCTGCTGCAGGTTGTGCAGCAGCGACTGGTGCTTCATCACCGCCCCCAGCCTGGCCAGCTGCGGCAAGACCATGCTGCGAATCTCAGCGTAATTGGCATTGATCCGGCTCAGCAGCCGGTACTTGCGCCCCGACTGCGCGGCGTCCAGCGTCTCTTGGTCCTCGATCGCCATCAGACGCTCCACCATGTCGCTGCATTGCGCCTCCAGCGCCGGCAACACGCCCCACTGCTTGGTGCGCGCCAGCATCAGCATGCGCTCGGTCAGGGGGGCGATCTGCTCGTAGCAGTGCATCACTTCACTTTGTGTGCTCACCTCAGGCTCCTATGGACAGACGGGCGGTCACGGGCGCTGCCGGCAGGTAGGCGGCGGCGCCCGCCTGCTGCGGGCCGATGTCGCGCCAGGCGGCACCGATGTTGTCGAGCAGACGGTCCGCCTCATCGAGCAGGGCCGCATCGTTGCGCAGGTTGGCCTGCAGCAGGCGCTGGCTGACATAGTCGTACAGCGCGGCCAGGTTGGCGGCCAGTTCAACACCGGGCGGCCCGCCGGCCTCGCCGTCCAGGCTGGCCTTCAAGCCGTTGTCGACGATGTTGATCGCCTTGGAAATGGCCAGGCCCTTGGCCGCAATCTCGCCGTTCGCCATGTGGTGGCGCGCCATCGTGATGGCCGCCCTGGCACCCGCGAACAGCATGGTGATCAGCTGGTGGGGCGAGGCGCTCATGGCCGCACTTTCGGTACTGATGCGGGCGTAGGCGCCGGCGCCGAGGGCGTAGGCATGGGGTGGTGTGTACACGATAGGACTCCTTGTGCTATTTGCTGTTATTGCTCATGCTCTCGAACTGCTGCGTCAGGTAGGCGCTGGTGCGGTTCATGGTGCTCATCATCACGTCGAGCTGGGTGAACTGGGCCTTGTAGCGCGCCACCGTGGCGTCGACCCGCTCGGAGGTCGCCGTATATTGCTTGTCGAGCGTGTCCAGCGTGGTGTTGATGCCCTTGGTCACGGCGGTCAGGGTGCCGTTGTCGTCGGTCATGCCGGTGATCAGCGACGCCATCTGGCTGGCGTAGCCGCCCACGCCGGCGCTGCCGGAAAACAACTGCGCTACGCCGCCCAACTGGCTGCCCAGTGCCGTTGTCAACTTGGCCGAATCAATGGCCAGGGTGCCGTCCTTCTGGAACGCAATGCCAATGTGCGACAACATCGTCAGGCTGCTGTCGCCCGGCGGCTGGGCCACCGTCAGCGTGGAGCGGATACGCACCTGGATGCCGCGCAGCGTCGAGTCGCCCAGCAGCGCGGCAGCGCTCTTGTTGTCGGTGTCAAAGGCGGTCAACTTCGAGGCGGCATTGTGCAGGCCGTTGTAGGCATTGACAAAGGTGGTGATGGCGGCTTGCACGCTGGCCGTGTCGTTTTGCACCGTCAGCGTGCTGCTGCCGACCTTGGCCACGTTCAGCGTGACATCGGAGATCGCGCCCTCCACCGTCTGGGTGGCGCTTGTGATGGCAATGCCGTTCACGCTGAGGCTGGTATTTTGCGCGCCCACGGTCTGCTGCAGGCGCTGCGTCGCCGTCGGGTCGTGCGCCAGCAGGTCTGACAGCGCCGCGTCGCCGCTCACCGCAATGCGCATGCTCGAGGCCTCGCCGGTTTGTTTGGAGGTCAGCACCAGCCGGTTCGGCGTGGCGCTGCCATCGTTGACGATCGAGGCGGTGACGCCGATGTCGGTGTTGGCGTTGATCGCATCACGGATGCCGGCCAGGCTGTTGTTGCTGGCATCCAGGGTGATCGAGGTGGCCGCGCGCGTGCTGTCTGCACTGAAGCCCGCACCACTGTACTGGCCGCTGACCGGGTCCAGCACGCCCCCGGTGATGGTGCCGAAATCAATCGTCACCGTGGTCGCCGTACCCGCGCCAATCGCGGCGATGGTACTGGCCACGCCGGTGGCCGCCAGCGACTGCGCCTGCGCCAAAGCCGTCACGTTGACACTGTAGCTACCGCTCGCGGCGCTGGCACCGGCCTTGGCCGTCAGCACCTCGGCGGCCGACGAGCCGGCCTTCAGGCCCTGGAACAGTTCCGGCTTGGCCAGTGCCGTGGCGGCGCTTTGCAGCGTGCTCAGGGCGCCGTTGATCTGGCCATAGGCCGACAGCTTGGCGGTGTAACTGCGCTGCTGTTGTTGCAGCGCCACCAGCGGCGCCTGTTCCGCGCTTCTCAGGTTGGCCAGCAAGGCATTCAAATCAAGGCCCGAGCCGATGCCGAGCGAGGAGACAGCAGCCATGTGCGATCCTGTTCTTTGTGTACGTTAAACGCCAGCCGGCACGGCCGGTCAGACTTCGTGGCTCAGCAACAGGCCCTGCAGCTTGCCCAGGACCTTGGAAATGTGCACCACCTCAGCGGAGGGCATCTGGCGAATCAGCACACCGGTTTCCACATCCACCACCTTGGCGATCATGGTCTCGGCGTCCCGATCGAACTCGAAGCGCACCCCGATCGACGCCATTTGCATGGCCTGGTTGATCTCGGCGAGCGCGGCCTGGGCCTGCGCCGGTGCCGGTTCGGCCTTGTTCCTGGCGGCCTCGGCCAGCTCGGCTTGCTGCGTCGCGGCAGGAGATTTGGGTGGCTGCGCCACTTGCTGCACGGGCTCGCGCGGCAGGCTGGTGGTCACAGCGCTGGCAGAAATCATCATGGCTACACTCCTGGAGAAATCGCTAGGCGCTTGCGCCTGAAACCTCAGGCGGAACTGCTTAACGCAGGCGGACCGGCCGCCTGGCTGAACAAAAGGCGCGCGCCGGGCGGCACACGCCTTTTTTTTCGATCAACGCAACAGTGACAACACGCCCTGCGTGGTCTGGTTGGCCTGGGCCAGCACCGAAGTACCAGCCTGCTGCAGAATCTGCGCGCGGCTCATATTCGACACCTCGGTCGCGTAGTCTGCATCTTCAATGCGTGAGCGTGAAGAAGACAGGTTATTGATGGTGGTGCCCAGGTTGGAGATCACCGAATCAAAACGGTTCTGCACCGCACCGAGCGCACCGCGCATGCTGTCAACCTGCGACAGGGCATCATCGATGGCCTTCAAGGGATCAACAACCACTTCAGCGCCTGCGGTGACTACACCGGTTGCTGCATTGACGGTGGCGTTGTAGTTCGTGACCTTGCCGCTGGCGTCGGTGTTCTTCAAAACGTAGGAACCATCGGTTGCATTCTTGAGCAGGACGTTGGTGCCAGCGAGAGCGGCATCTGCGGCGGTCTGGTCGACGGCCACAGCAGCCGTACCAGGAATTGTCAGCATTTGACCGGTCGCTTGGGTGTGGGTGGCCAAGGTG
>JBASJO010000231.1:0-2683 GCA_049655365.1 Rhodoferax sp.
CACCGCTGGCTGGAAAGACACGCGGTGCCGCTTCCTGAGCAGCATGATGGCGGTGGCGATTGATGATTTCGGCACGGGCTACTCCTCGCTCAGCTATATCGCCAAGCTGCCGATCAATGCATTAAAAATCGACCGGGCATTCATTATCAACATGACCAGCAATGCTGACGATCGGAACATCGTCTCGGCCATCATCTCCCTGGCGCATTCCCTGAATTTGCGGGTTATCGCGGAAGGCGTGGAGACCCATGAACAGGCGCAACTGCTCCGGCTACTAAAGTGCGATGAAATTCAGGGCTTCCTGTTCAGTCCGGGGGTTCCTGCTGAGCAAATTGAGGAGTTTTTGCGCACCAAAAAGACGCTGCAATAAATCCAATTTCGAAGCCTCAATTTGCGAATGAGCGCCGTGGCGATCAGTGTGCTCATTGCCTTGTCGTCTCGATTCTGTACGGTGTACCGGTCTTCAAATACTCCACGGTGGCTAGCTATAGATTCCTGGCCAAATGCCGATATATAACGAATGTGTCACAGACGAACGAAGAGACGACAAAAATGGAAAAAGGATATCTTGATGCGCCGTTATTTATCAAAGAAAAACATGAGGCAGCCGTTGATGTTTCCAAGACCCCTTTTTTCTTCAATGATGCAGGGCACCCCACCTATGTCAAGGAACTCCCAAGTGGTGTAGCACCACTCACCCCGGCAGCGACCGAACCGCAGGTCGCCATGGGTAGGGAGTATGTCGTTTCCGAAGTGATCGGCGTCAAGCAAACGCCGCTCTACGGCGTGGAAAATCAACTCGGTTTCATCGCTGATGAAGTTGTTTACGAACCGATGTGGGCCACGCGGGATGTGGCGGCTGCGTTTGGAATCACGCTGGTGGAAATGGGGCAGGGCGTACCCCTGAGCAGCCCCGTGGTCGAGCTGTCGCAAATCGAATACGAATATGGCGTCTTCGCCGGGCACTGGTCGCCCTACCAAGGCACAGGCAACAAGCTGCTGTCTGTCGTTTGCACCGATCTAGAGCATCACGATTTCCCACACGTTTTTGCTTCGACCGATCCCAACCTGCCTCTGGTGATCTCGGTCGGACGCTACTGGCCCAAGCTATGCAAGATCCGGTTGGCGGACCTCTGGGTGCCGCGTGGCAGCGCCCTGTACATTCCACCCAAACCGGCGTTGCTTGGCCAGGAATGCCTAGATCTTCATAACAACCGAAATTCAGCCCGTGCGTGCTGGGGCAATCTCGAACAGAACAGCCTGCTTACCCACACACTGCTTCAGGCCGAACATGGGTTTTTTTACTGGTACTGGAATGCGACATCCACGGTCCACACGAAGCCGTCCCCAAAGACATGATCGTGCCGCCGCGAGGCAGCTTTGCTGCATACATTTATTAACTGAAATTGGAACGCAACATGCCCGACGTACATCACGAACTCGATATTGACAATGCCCTCTATCGGACCCTGCTGGAATCGACCCTGGCAATCCCTTGGAAGATTGACTGGGCCACGATGAAATTTGCCTACATCGGGCCGCAGATAGAGCCTTTGCTGGGCTGGAGCCAGGCTAGCTGGACATCGGCGGAAGACTGGGCAACGCGCATGCACCCGGAAGACCGGGAGTATGTGGTGAATTTCTGCGTTTCGCAGTCCAAGGCGGGCATTGACCATGAAGCCGATTACCGTGCCCTGACCAAGGACAATGGGTATGTCTGGATTCGCGATGTGGTGCATGTCGTGCGCAACGAGAATGGCGAGGTCGAGTCATTGATTGGCTTCATGTTCGACATCAGCGAAAGGAAGAAGTCCGAGGAAAAATTTCTCAGCCTGCAAAAGGAGTTGGAAGCTCTCTCGTTCAAGGACGGCCTGACAGGTGTTGCCAACCGACGCAAACTCGATTCATCCCTGGATATCGAATGGGCCAGCGCCCGTCGTGGCGAACAACCGCTCTCCCTGATCATGCTTGACGTGGATTTCTTCAAGCAATACAACGACCACCATGGTCATACCCTGGGCGATGAGTGTCTAAAGTCCATTGCCCAGACGCTGAGCTTGGCGGCCACGCGCCCCAGGGACATCGTTGCACGCTTTGGTGGAGAGGAGTTTGTGTTGATATTGCCGGAGGCGGACGAAAAAGCCGCACGGCAAGTTGCGGAGCGCTGCCATCGTCTGATTGAGAAACTGCAAATCCCGCACGGGGCTTTTGCGGATAGCAGGTCCGTCACCGTCAGCATGGGGGTGGGGACCATCAGACCTCCGGCTGAAGGGGAGCCCAAGCACTTCATCGAGGCCGTAGACAAACTGCTGTACAAAGCCAAGCGGAACGGGCGCAATCGCATCGAGTTTGCAAGCCTGTAGCGATCTCGAATTCACGGGCGTAGCCGGTGCGCCCGTGGGTGCTGTCGGTGTCGAAGCGGCTACGTTACTTCATACAGCGCGACGGGGCAGTGCTGAACATATTCTACGGGGCATTGCGTAAAGCCTGCAGGCCAATCATGACCATCGAATGGAAAAACAGCTACAAGATTGGGAATGCTGCTGTCGGCATGATGCCCTTCGTGAAAACGGGTAACCGTACTGCTGCCGGTCGCGGGCGCGGGCTATGTGTCTTTACCTGTCCGCCACTGGAAAAAATCCCAAAATTCAGGTCAACGGCTCTTCAAGACCCGTTCCCGACA
>JBASJO010000232.1:0-3807 GCA_049655365.1 Rhodoferax sp.
CCATCCGACCGTCCGCCAAAGGCCGCAAGCTCGGCAATAACCGACTGTAGGCGATCATGTTGCACATGGTCCTGCGCGCGTTCGCAGGCCGCCGTATGGTCTCGT
This sequence comes from Rhodoferax sp., assembly GCA_049655365.1. Lineage (GTDB taxonomy): Bacteria > Pseudomonadota > Gammaproteobacteria > Burkholderiales > Burkholderiaceae_C > Rhodoferax. Next base: position 106 of record JBASJO010000232.1, read on the forward strand.
TGTTCCGGTTTGGTCACATTCAACTCTTTATCCATGTTCAGACAGACTGAGCTCCAGCGTATGCGCTGCGCTCAATGTCAGCGCATCAGCCCATCGCGGGCCAATGACGGTGACGCCTACGGGCATACCGTGCTCTCCCGTCCCGGCCGGCACATGCACACAGGGGTTCCCCAACAGCGTCCAGAGACGGCTGAAGATGGGATTACCCGTGGCGCCCAACCCTGCAGGCGCCTCGCCTTCGGCGCTGGGGGCAAGGAGCACATCCACCGACTCGAAGACGGCGTCCAGCGCCCGTCGCGCAACGATCGCCAGCAACTGTGCGGCGGCGAAGTCGGCCCCGTCCAGCGACTGTCCCGATGCCAGGAAATGCGCAAAGGCCGGGCTGAACTGTGCCGCTTGTCGCTGGCGCTCCGGGGCAAACGCTGCCGCGGCTTCATAAGCCATGATCTGGATTTGCGCCTGCGTCAGCGCATCGCACGAAGCCGGTAGAACAAGGTCATGAACCTGTGCGCCGGCCTTTTCAAACTGGCGTGCCGAATGTTCAAGCACGCGGCGCGCATCGTCCGAGGCGAGATCCCAATGGGCGGTACGGCAAATGCCCACGCGGAGGGCGGATTGCCGCTGCGGGTCCAGGTTGACACGGGTCAATGCACCAACAAAAAACGCTGCATCATCCACCGAGCGTGCAAACGCGCCGACCGTGTCGAGACTGGGCGAGAGCGGCTTGACGCCGGCCAGCGGCAAGGTCCCATGGGTGGGCTTGTAGCCGACCACGCCACAGTAGGCCGCGGGCCTCACGATGGACCCGGCCGTCTGGGTCCCAAGCGCCAGTGGCACCATGCTCGCAGCCACCGCGGCGGCGGAACCGCTGGAAGATCCACCCGGCGTGCGGGGCGCGTCTGCTGGCGCGCGCGGATTGCATGTCACGCCAGGCTGAAAGGTTGCAAACTCGGTGGTGACGGTCTTGCCAAGCACCACCATCCCGGCATCGCGGCAGGCGGCCACGCATGCGGCATCGAACGCTGGACGATGCCCCGCATAAATAGGCGAACCATAGGCGGTTGGCATGTCGGCAGTGTCCATCAGGTCCTTCACCCCGACCGGGACACCTCGCAGCAGCGCGTTGCTGCTGTGGCTTTGGCCGTCGAGTGCACGCGCGCTTTGCAGCGCCATGTCTGCATCAAAAAACTGCCATGCCTTGACCGATGGCTCGCACGCCAGAATCTGTTCGATGTAGGCCCGCGTCACGGCTTCAGCCGTCAATTCCCTGCGCGAAACCCTGGCGGCCAGGTCCCGTGCAGACAGCGTCAGAATGTTATGCATGTCACCGACTCAGCCGAAATAGGCCGAACGCACTTCGTCGTTCTCGGACAGCGCTTGCGCCGAACCCGAGGCGACGACTTTGCCCTGCGAAAGAACATATCCGTAGTGCGCGATCGCCAGCGTTTGACGGGCGTTCTGCTCCACCAGCAGAACCGTCACCCCGAGATCATTGATCTGCTGGATCACCTTGAAGTTTTCTTTCACATACAAAGGCGACAAACCCAGCGATGGTTCATCAATCAGCAGCAACTTGGGTTCGGCCATCAGGCCGCGACCAATCGACACCATGGCCTGCTCGCCGCCCGACATGGTGCCGGCAAGCTGCACCGACCGCTCCTTTAGGCGGGGAAATATCTCGTAGACTCGGGCCAGACGCTCCCGAATTCGGGTTGGTGAGGTCTCCAGAAAAGCTCCGAGTGCCAGATTTTCCCCGACTGTCATACGCGGAAAAACTTTTCGGCCCTCGGGAATGCAGGCGATGCCGCTGGCGATGATTTTGTGCGTTTTTTCTCCGGCAAGGTTACGCCCATCCCACCAGATTTCGCCCTGACGCGGAGGCGTCAGACCGAGGATCGACCGGATCAGCGTGCTCTTGCCTGCCCCGTTTGACCCCAAGATGCAGGTTATTTTTCCCGGCTCCACCTCGATCGAAATATCATGCAGGACATTGACCTTGTCATAGCCGGTAGTGAGATTCTTGACACTGAGTTTGCTCATGCGACTTCTCCGAGATAAGCGGTCTGTACATACGGATCGGCTGTGATCTCGACATAGCTTCCTTCGGCGATCTTCTTGCCGTAGTTCAGGACCACGCAACGGTCAGTGATTCTTTCGATCACGTTCATTTCATGCTCGATCAAGACAACAGACAGTTTGTCAAGCTTTTTCCGTACTTGCAATATATCCTGCATCAACTCGTCTGTTTCATCATGTGTCATTCCCGCGGACGGCTCGTCCAGAAGCAGCAAGCGCGGATTACTCAGCAGCGCGCGACAAACCTCGATGCGGCGTCGGTCTATCATCGTGAAACTATCGACTGGCTCGAACAGCCGACCGACCAGCGGAGGACTGAAGATCTCCAGCAAGGCCTTCACTTTTTCCACATAAGCTTCATACTCTGCCCGAAACGCCTTGCGCCGTAGCAGATTGAAGATCAGGCCGTGCTGCATGTGCTGGTAGTCACCAATGACAATATTATCGAAAACCGTAAGAGACAGCGAAAGACGGGAGCGCTGGAACGTACGGGCGACGCCATTGCGGTAAATCTCCTGCGGCGTCTTGCCAAGGATGTTTTCACCATCAAGGGAAATGCTGCCGCTGCTGGCTTTGTAAAGCCCAGTCAGCACATTAAAAAAGGTGGTCTTGCCAGAGCCGTTTGGACCGAGCAGGCCGAGTATTTCGCCCTCATGCACAGTCATGGACAGTTCATCGAGCGCCGTAAGGCCACCAAAGCGCATGGTCAGTTTGTCAACCGAGATCAAGGATTGGCCGGCCATCATGCACCCTTCTTAGCGAAAAAAATTCGTGTCTTGCGAGGTAACAGCCCCTGCGGCCTGAACAGCAGAATCACAATCACCAGCGCTGCGTACAACAGGAAACGGTACTCCTGAATGAATTGAAGTTTTTCAGGAAGAATCAACACAATCATGGCGGCAGGAATCAAGCCGGCGATATTGCCAAGACCACCCAAAATGACAATTGAGAGCATCAGCAGCGAGTCACCAAAAGTGAAATTGTTGGGTGCGACGAATGCAATGATCATCCCGTAAAGACCGCCAGCGATACCCGCGAAAAAATTACCCATGGTGAAGGCAATGACCTTCCAGCGAACAATGTGCAGGCCGAAGGTTGATGCCGCTGTTTCATCGGTTCGCACCACGTCCATGCTCAGGCCGACCCAAGAGCGCTCCAGTGCATTGACCAGGGCATATACTCCCGCGAACATGGCGAGACTAAGCAATGCGTAGGGAACATAAAACGAGATCTCCAGGCCGAACAGGCTGAAGCCATCGTTCAACGAAAAGCCGAACAACTTCATGCCGGGCACCTGCAGGCCTTGCGGCCCACCCAGCACATCGTTGACCTCGATGAAGGTCTTGAACAGGATACCGAATGCGATGGTGACCAGCGCCGCATAGTGGCCACGCGTTCGCAACACGGGCAAGATCAGCAGCGAACCAATGACAGCGGCACTCACGCCAGAAATCAGGATGACCAGAACGTGGGGAATGGCCGTGTGGGTGGCGAGAACGGCCGTGGCGTAACTGCCAATGCCGAAAAAGGCTGCCCCGGCAAAGTTGGCCACGCCCGAATATCCGAATTGCACCGTCAAACCGAGACAGGCCGTGGAGTACAGCAACACGCCGCACAACATCAGCA
>JBASJO010000233.1:0-1770 GCA_049655365.1 Rhodoferax sp.
GCGGTGCGCCCGGCCAGTGCGTCCAGGTAGTCCCCGGCGCTGCTGTCGGTTTGCAGGAAGCCACTGACCAGCTCACCGCGCGACGGCGCGTTGTCCCGCTGCTTGGCGAGGTCGCGGTGGTTGGTCAAAGCCGCCAGGCGGCCTGTGCGGCTGATGCCAAGCCAGGTGCCACCTGCCTGCAAGTCGCGCCCAGCCAAAATATTGCCATCCGGCCACCAGTGCAGCGGCGCGGTCGGGCGCGCATAAAACTCATCGCGGTTGGCAATCAGCAGCAGCGGGTTCGGGCTTTTGGGTTGCCAGTTCCAGGCGATCAGGCACATGGCTGTTGCTCCCTGCTTAGGCCACTGCGGCAGCTGTTGACACCACCGGCTGCCCCAAGCTGCGCAGCACATCGCGCACCATCTTGGCCCGATCTGCGGCCTCGGGCAGGGCGCGCTCGATGCGCAGTTTTTCGTTGCCGGCTAGGCGGATATGCTTGTTTTTCTGGATCAGCGCAATGATCTTCATGGCATCGATCGGTGGGTCTTTCTTGAAGGTGATGGTGATGATGTTCGGCGCGGCGTCCACCTTGAGCACGCCATAGGGCTGGCTGATGACGCGCAGGCGGTGCACGTCGATCAGCGTTTGCGCCTGCGGCGGCAACTTGCCAAAGCGGTCGATGATTTCCTCCATCAGGCCATCAATCTGCTCGGTGGTCTTGGCCGTGGCCAGCTTCTTGTAGAACGACAAGCGCAGGTGCACGTCGCCGCAAAAGTCGTCAGGCAACAGCGCCGGCGCATGCAGGTTGATGTCGGTCGCCACGTTCATCGGGTTCAGCAGGTCGGGTTCGATGCCGGCTTTCAGGCAGCGCACCGCCTCCGAGAGCATTTCGTTGTAGAGCTGAAAACCAACTTCGAGCATGTTGCCGCTCTGGTTTTCGCCCAGCACCTCACCGGCACCACGAATCTCCAGGTCGTGCATCGCCAGGTAAAAACCGCTGCCCAGCTCTTCCATGGCCTGGATCGCGTCGAGGCGCTGCTTGGCCTGTTTGGTCAGGCCTTCGAGGTCGGGCACCAGCAAATAGGCATAGGCCTGGTGGTGGCTGCGGCCCACACGTCCGCGCAGCTGGTGCAACTGCGCCAGGCCAAACTTGTCGGCGCGGCTCATGACAATGGTGTTGGCGGTGGGCACGTCGATGCCGGTCTCGATGATGGTCGAGCACAGCAGCAAATTGGTGCGTTGCGCCACAAAGTCGCGCATCACGCTTTCCAGCTGGCGCTCGGGCATCTGGCCGTGGGCCACGGCAATGCGCGCCTCGGGCAGCAGTTCTTCCAGTTTTGCGCGCCGGTTCTCGATGGTCTCGACCTCGTTGTGCAAAAAGTAAATCTGCCCGCCGCGTTTCAGCTCACGCAGCACCGCCTCCCGGATCACGCCATTGCCCTCGGTGCGCACAAAGGTCTTGATGGCCAGGCGGCGCTGCGGCGCGGTGGCAATCACACTCAGGTCGCGCAGGCCCTCCAGCGCCATGCCCAGCGTGCGCGGAATCGGCGTGGCCGTGAGCGTCAGCACATCCACTTCGGCGCGCAGGGCTTTCATCTGCTCCTTGTGGCGCACGCCAAAGCGGTGCTCCTCGTCAATGATCAACAGCCCGAGGTTCTTGAAATGGGTGTTCTGGCTCAGCAATTTGTGGGTGCCGACCACGATGTCGATGGTGCCGTCCGCCACGCCCTTCAGCGCGGCGGTGATTTCCTTGGTCGACCGGAAGCGGCTCATCTCGGCCACCTTCACCGG
>JBASJO010000234.1:0-1576 GCA_049655365.1 Rhodoferax sp.
CCACTGCCCTTGGGGATGTCATTGCGGGCTCCGACCCGCAATCGATGAGCCCTGGATTTCCTGGATCCCGGGTCGAGCCCGGGATGACAAATTTAAACGCCCAAAGCCCAGCACAAGCCGAACCCGCCAACTTCGCCCGTGCGCCCGCCGCACACGAATCCGCCCACTGGATCACCCGCACCGCATTGTGCGTGGAGGTGCGTGACCCGCGCCGCGCCAGCGGTCCCAAGGCCGAGGCTGTGGGGAAAAAATCAGGCGTGCTGTATGTGTTCATGCCACCGCTGGAAAAGCTGGAGCATTACCTCGACCTGCTGGCCGCCATTGAAGCCAGCGCCGAAGAGCTCGGCATGCAACTGGTGCTCGAAGGCTACCCGCCGCCACGCGACCCGCGCCTGAAACTGCTCAGCGTCACACCAGACCCGGGCGTCATCGAGGTCAACATTCACCCGGCAAGCCACTGGAAAGAGCTCGTTGCCAACACTGAATTCCTGTACAACGCCGCCTTCGAGTCGCGCCTGTCAGCCGAGAAGTTCATGACCGACGGCCGCCACACCGGCACCGGTGGCGGCAACCACTTTGTCATGGGCGGCGCCACGCCTTCCGACAGCCCGTTCTTGCGCAAGCCCGAGTTGCTGGCCAGCCTGCTGCTCTACTGGCACAACCACCCCAGTTTGAGCTATTTGTTCAGCGGCATGTTTGTTGGCCCCACCAGCCAGGCGCCGCGGGTGGACGAAGCGCGCAACGACCAACTCTATGAGCTTGAAATCGCCATCGAGCAGATCTACAAAAATCGCGAAATTTATGGCCAATCCATGCCACCGTGGCTGGTGGACCGCACGCTGCGCAACATTCTGATCGACGCCACCGGCAACACGCACCGCAGCGAAATTTCAATCGACAAGATGTACTCGCCCGACTCGGCCACCGGTCGACTCGGCTTGCTGGAATTGCGCGCCTTCGAGATGCCACCGCACCCGCACATGAGCAGTGTGCAACAGTTGTTGCTGCGCGCGCTGATTGCCCGCTTCTGGAAAACGCCTTACCGCGCACCCGCCACGCGCTGGGGCACCGAGTTGCATGACCGTTTCATGTTGCCGAAATTCATCGAGATGGATTTTCACGACGTGATGGCAGAGATGCGCGAGGCGGGCTTTGCGTTTGACGACAGCTGGTTTGCGCCGCACGTGGAGTTCCGCTTCCCGCTGGTCGGGTCGGTCTGCTCGGCCGGCATCGCGCTCACGCTGCGCAACGCGCTGGAGCCCTGGCATGTGATGGGTGAAGAAGGCGCCCCCGGCGGCACCGCACGTTATGTGGATTCGTCGCTGGAGCGCATCGAGGTGCGCGTCACCGGCATGAACGAGAGCCGCTATGTGGTCACCTGCAACGGCCGCGCCATGAGCCTGCAGCCCACCGGTGTGCAAGGCGAATATGTGGCCGGGGTGCGCTACAAGGCCTGGAACCCGCCCAGCAGCCTGCACCCCAGCATCGGTGTGCATGCACCACTGACCTTTGACATTGTCGACACCTGGATGAAACGCTCGGTGGGGGGCTGCCAGTACCATGTGGCGCACCCGGG
>JBASJO010000235.1:0-2820 GCA_049655365.1 Rhodoferax sp.
GGCATGGCCGTGGGCGCGCTGTTGGCGGCCATTTTTGGCGTGCTGGTGATCTGGCTCAACACCAACCAGTACGCCACGGGGCTCGCTTTGACGCTGTTTGGCACCGGGTTTTCAGCCTTCGTCGGCACCAGTTTTGTGCAGGCCAAAATCCCCGAGCGTGCCAGCTTCGCCATTCCCGGTCTGTCTGATATTCCCTGGTTTGGTCCGGCCTTGTTCCGTCACCACCCACTCGTTTATTTGACGGTTCTGTTGGCGCTGCTGCTCATCTGGTTCATGTACCGCACCCGCAACGGCCTGGTGCTGCGCAGTGTCGGCGAAAGCCCGGAATCAGCCCATGCGCTGGGTTACCCGGTGCGCCTGATCCGGCTGCTGGCCGTGGTGACCGGCGGCGCGCTGTGTGGCCTGGCCGGGGCTTACCTGTCTTTGGTTTACACCCCCTTGTGGGTTGAGGGCATGGTGGCCGGCAAAGGCTGGATTGCGCTGGCCCTCACCACCTTCGCCACCTGGCGCCCGGCTCGCGTGCTGCTGGGTGCTTATCTGTTTGGTGGGGTCACCATGCTGCAGTTTCACCTGCAGGGCATTGGCGTTGAGGTGCCGCCGCAGTTCCTGACGATGTTGCCCTATGTGGCCACCATCGTGGTGCTGGCGCTGATCTCGCGCAACCCGCAGTGGATCCGCATCAACATGCCCACCAGCCTGGGCAAACCGTTTTACCCAGGAGCCTGAATATTCAGGTTCATAATCCTTTTTTCCCGTTGTCCAACCCGTCCCTTGATAAGGAAATGACATGACTGATCTGCAAAAACGTTCGCTGCTCAAAGTAGCAGCCCTCACCGCTGTGGCCGTTGCCGCGCTGGTGGGCTGTGGCAAGAAGGAAGAGCCCGCGCCTGCCCCGGCTCCCGCACCGGTGGCTGCGGAACCGGCCAAGCCCGAGCCCCTCAAAATTGCCTTTGCCTACGTCGGTCCGGTTGGCGACGGCGGTTGGACCTTTGCCCATGACAACGGCCGCAAGGCGCTGGAGGCGGAGTTTGGCGACAAAATAGTCACTTCCTTTGTCGAAAACGTGCCTGAATCGGCCGATGCCGAGCGTGTGCTGCGCGACATGGCGGGTCAGGGTAACAAGCTCATTTTTGGCACCACCTTTGGCTACATGGAGCCCATGATCAAGGTGGCGGCTGACAACGCGGGCGTCAAGTTCGAACATGCCACCGGCTACAAGCAGGCCGACAACATGCGCACCTACGACAGCCGCACCTATGAAGGCGCGTACATGGCGGGTGTGATCGCCGGCAAGATGACCAAAACCAACACCCTGGGCGTGGTCGGCTCCATCCCGATCCCTGAAGTCATCCGTAACATCAACGCCTTCACGCTCGGTGCACAGTCGAGCAACCCCAAGGTCAAGACCAAGGTGGTGTGGGTTAACGGCTGGTTCGACCCACCCAAAGAAACCGAAGCAGCCACCAGCCTGATCAACGGCGGCGCTGACGTGTTGTTCCAGAACACGGATTCCCCCGCTGTGCTCAAGACCGCCGAAGCCAAAGGCAAGCGCGCCTTCGGCTGGGACTCCGACATGACCGCCTACGGCCCCAAAGCGCATCTGGCCTCAGCCGTGATCAATTGGGGCCCTTACTACATCAAGGCCACCAAGGAAGCCCTGGACGGCAGCTGGAAAGCTGGCGCGGGGACGCACGCCTGGTGGGGCGTGAAGGAAGGCGCCATCGACATCGTGTCGATGGCTGAAGACGTGCCCGCCGAGACCAAGGCCAAAGTCGAAGAAGTCAAGAAAGGCCTGGCAGACGGCAGCTTTGCCATCTGGAAAGGCCCCATCACCGACAACACCGGCAAGGTGCAGGTGGCCAAAGACACGGTGGCCGACGACCAATTCCTGGGCGGCCTGAACTTCTACGTCAAGGGCGTGGACGGCAAGGTGCCGGGCGCCAAGTAAGCCGGGTTTAAACCTCGATGCAAGTCGCCTTCGGGCGGCTTTTTTGGACTGCCTTCGGGCGAATCGGCGGGGCTACACGGGCTTCGTCGGCTGCGAATACCGTCCGGCTGGCATATGGTCAAGGAGTTCGGGTGGGTGAGACGCTTCGAAAGCGGGTTCTCCCAGGACTGAGCAGAGAGTGGCGGGCCTGAAGGCCCACCGTTTCCGATTTCAGATATTGCCCAGGTCCTGGTAGCTGGCGTGCAGGGCCCAATCGCCCGCGCAGAAGCGGTCGCTGGCGAAGTTGTGCTGGTGCCAGTATGGATAGATATAGGGTACCCGGCTGACCTGGTTGAGCTGTTCCAGTTCGCTTGCCGTCAGTACCAGATCGACGGCTGCGATGTTGTCGCTGAAATGCTGTGGCGTCAGCCCGCCGACCACAAGCGAGGTGATGCCAGGGCGCGAAAGTGTCCACGCAAGTGCAATCTGCGCCGGCGATACCTCGCGCTTACCTGCGATGTCGACAAGCGTATCGACGATGTTCCACAGTCGGTTCTCATCGCGGATCGGGGGCTCGCTCCAGCCCGCCGCCTGACGGGAATCCGCAGGCTTTGCATCGCGGCGGAACGCACCCGAAAGCAGTCCGGCGGCCAGGGGGCTCCACACCATCACGCCGAGACCCTGGTCTACCGAGATCGGCAACAGCTCGTACTCTGCCTCGCGTGCCTCCAGCGTATAGTGAATCTGCTGGGTTACGAATCGAGGGTATTGCCTGAGATCCGATACGCCCAGCGCCTTCATGATGTGCCAGCCGGAGTAATTCGAGCAACCGATATAGCGGATCTTGCCCTGCGCCACGAGCGTATCCAGCGCCGAAAGCATCTCTTCCAGCG
>JBASJO010000236.1:0-5902 GCA_049655365.1 Rhodoferax sp.
GCAGGAGGGTCCGGGTCTCGCCTGAAAAATCGGATTTGACTTTGTTCTGCACTTGCTCGGACACATTGGGCACCGCCACCAATGGAAAGACAATGTCGAATTCCGTGCCCTTGCCTTCCCTGCTGACAATGCGCAATCCGCCCCGATGCCCCTTGATGATCCCAAGCACAGCGGCAAGCCCGAGACCACGCCCCGTAAATTTGGTGGTGAAGAAGGGGTCAAATATCTTTTCCAGAGTTTTCTCACTCATGCCCACACCAGAGTCAATCACCCGCAGCAAGGCATAGGCACCAGGCGCGAGTGGCGCATGCGTGAACTGCAGGTAATTTTGGTCATCTTCGAAAAGGTGGACGATCTCCGTACGCACCAGAATCGAGCCAGGCTTCAATTCCATCGCATCGCTGGCGTTGATGATCAAGTTCATCACCACCTGTTGAATCTGTCCCAGATCGCCAACAATATGGGGCGCTGACGGGTCCAGCTCGTAACGCAACTGAAGCGCCTTGGATACAGAAACCTGGAACAAATCCACATTTTCCCGAACCAGCTTATTCAAATCAATCTCTTGTGGGTACAGCTTGCCTTTGCCGGAATAGGCAAGGAGTTGACTCGTGAGATCAGCCGCACGTTCGGTTGCCCGCATCACTTTGTCGATATTCAGCGCAGCCGGACTGTTCTTTGGGATTTTTCGCAGTGCGATGGAGGACTGTCCCATGATCGCATTCAGCAAGTTATTGAAATCGTGGGCTATGCCGCCGGCCAGCGTACCAATACTTTCCAGCTTTTGCGAATGCCGCAACGATTCTTCCGCCTTTTTGCGATCAGTGACATCTTCATTGACAGATAGATAGTAGGTGGTCACCTGCCTTGAATTGACGATCGGCAGGATTTTGGTCGCGGCACAGTAAAACTCACCATTCTTCTTTTTGTTATGCAGCTCCCCCTGCCATTCATAGCCATTGGTGATCTTGTGCCAAAGCTCGGTGTAAACCTCGCGCGGCGTCAAGCCCGATTGCAGGAAGCGTTGATTCCTGCCAATCACCTCACTTCTGTTGTAGCCTGTGACATCAAGAAATTTCTGGTTCACATACTCGATGTTGGCCTCGATGTCCGTGATGACGATGGCCACAGGACTTTGCTCCACTGCAATGGAGAGCTGCGTGAGCTTGTCCTCGGTCTGCTTGCGCTTGGTGACATCATCGAAAATGTAATAGCGTCCATGGTACCGATCCTCTGCATCCCGAATCTGGATCGAGTAAAAATGAACGACCCGATTTTTCTTGAATCGGATCTCATAGTCCAGGACGCTGCGGTTTGATTCCGCCTGAAGCGGTTCGAGCAACGCTTCAAGCGCCGCGGCATCCATGAGTGTGTCCGAATTGACGCAGTGCCGTGTCATTTCAATGTTTTTCATCTCGCCACGGCGCATCGGTTCGGCCAAATGCTCAATATTCCATATCTCGCAAAAGCGCTGATTGAAATACAGGATGTCATCGCTTCGGTTGTCCACCACCAGAAAACCGAAAGGTGAAGCCTTGCAGATCATTTCAAGCAGCCCCGAATTCCAGCGCAACGCGCTCTCCGTGCAACTGGACTCGGTGATGTCTTTGACAACAGCGCCGGACAGGACGGCCTGTTTGTTCTGCAGGGGCCGTAGAACAAACAAATAAATGGCCGTGAACAATGACGCCGAGGCCATCACCACCTGCAGCGCGAAAGACCAGCCCCTTGGCAACGAGCCCGCCTTGCCCTCAAGGAAGCCCTCAAGTGCCTGCAGCACCAGGATGCCAAGCACCACGATCAAGAAAAGACGTGGGCCGCCATCTGTGGCGGAAAATAATTTGAGTTTTTTCATTACAACAGCGTTTGCTGCCTGTCAATTTTTGCTGCTGGCACAAAGTCCGTCAGCGTTTTCCAACGAGTGTTGCCAATTGCTTTTCTTCCGGCAGGAAGGCAGTCAGATGCGAATTCCAGCACCGGCGTTGGCAGACCAGCCGGTTATAACACCCTGAGGCGCCGTTCGGTACGTCCGTCATCACAAGAGGAAAAGGCTTTTTGGTGCGCTTTTCTTGGCATGGAAGAGCGCACAGCCTGGGTACATTGGCTTGTGTGTCCGTGGCTTGATGCGCATGGTGCCAACCTTTTGTATGACGACATGTAAGCGTATGAACAAAAACCCGGATAGTGTAGCGACTGCGTCGGTCAAACCAGATTTTCTTCTCACTGACCCAGATTTTTCAAAAATCCGCACCCTGATCCATCAGCGTGCGGGCATTGCGCTGGGGACACAAAAACGGCAAATGGTTTACAGCCGCCTGTCACGGCGTTTGCGGGAACTCGGACTGAAGGACTTCTCCACTTACCTCACGCTGCTGGAAACCAACCCGAACAGCGGCGAGTGGCAGATGTTCACCAATGCGCTGACCACCAACCTGACGGCGTTCTTTCGCGAAGAACACCATTTCCCGGCACTGGCGGAACATGCACTCAGCTGCAGCCAGCCCGTCAGCGTCTGGTGCTCGGCGGCCTCCACCGGGGAAGAGCCGTACTCGATTGCGATCACGCTCATGGAAGCACTGGGAAGCCGCGCCAGCAGCGCCAGTGTGATCGCCACCGATATCGACACGCAGGTGCTGGCCAAGGGTGCTGCGGGTGTTTTCACCATGGAGCAGGTCAGCAAAATGTCGCCCGCGCGCCTCAAGCGCTTTTTTCTGAAGGGTTCGGGCGCACATGCAGGCAAGGTGATGGTGCGACCCGAAGTGGCCGCCATGGTCAAGTTCAAGCGACTTAACCTGCTCGACCCGAAATGGTCCCTGCAGGAGCCGTTCGATGCCATTTTTTGCCGCAACGTGATGATCTATTTCGACAAGCCCACGCAGGCGAACATCCTGCAACGCTTTGCGCCGCTGTTGAAACCGCACGGCTTGCTGTTTGCCGGCCATTCTGAAAATTTCTCTTTTGCCAATCAGACCTTCCGGCTGCGCGGCCAGACCATTTACGAGCTGGTGTCCAACAACAGGCCGAAGGCGCCCGCATGACACCGGCGGACGTCGAGCCGATCGCCACCCGGCATTACTTTGACCGTGAATTTGCCATTCCGGCAGTGAAATTGCTGCCAGGCGAGTATTACGTCACCACCCGGGACATGATCCTGACCACGGTCCTCGGCTCGTGCGTGTCGGCTTGCGTGCGTGACAGCACGGCCGGCATCGGTGGCATGAACCACTTCATGCTGCCGGAAAATGCCGATCCGGCCTCCCATGACGCCGTCGCCGCCATGCGCTACGGCATTCACGCCATGGAAATGCTGCTCAGTGAATTGCTCAAAGCCGGTGCCAAACGGGAACGGCTGGAGGCCAAGGTGTTTGGCGGTGGCGCCGTGCTGGCCAACATGACCATGCTCAATGTCGGCGACCGCAATGCCGATTTCGTACTGCGCTACCTGCAGGGCGAACAGGTCCGGGTTGCCGCCCAGGATTTGCGCGGCAGTCTGCCCCGACGCATCAATTATTTTCCGGCGAGCGGCCGGGTCGCCGTGCGCAAGCTGCGCCGACAGGACGATGTCGTGGTGGTGCAGCGCGATGAACAGGCACTGGTGCAGGCCTTGTTGAAGCAGACCAACAGCATCCCTCTGAAGCTCCTGGAAACGGGTGCCCCCAGCAACAAGCCCAACAAGAGTACCCGGCCCCCATGAGCGCAAAAAAAATCAAGGTCCTTTGTGTCGACGATTCGGCACTCATTCGCAGTCTGATGACTGAAATCATCAACAGCCAGCCTGACATGATCGTGGTGGCGACCGCATCCGATCCCCTGATCGCACGCGATCTGGTCAAGCAGCACAACCCCGACGTGATGACGCTCGACGTCGAAATGCCACGCATGGACGGACTGGAGTTTCTCGAAAAGCTGATGCGCCTGCGCCCCATGCCGGTGGTGATGGTCTCGTCCCTGACCGAGCGTGGATCAGAGGCTGCACTGCGCGCCCTGGAGCTGGGTGCCATCGACTTTGTCACCAAGCCGCGTCTTGGCATCCGCGATGGCTTGCTCGCCTACACCGACCTGATTGCCGGCAAGATCCGCATTGCCGCCGCCGCCAGATTGCTGCCCGCCAGGCGCTCCCAGGCGTCCGGCAACACGGCAACGACGACCGAAGCCCCGCTACTGCGCAGCCCCCTGATGAGCACCGAAAAGCTCATCATCATCGGCGCCTCCACCGGCGGCACCGAGGCCATTCGCGAGGTCCTGCAACCGCTGCCGCCGGACAGTCCGGGCATCATGATCGCGCAGCACATGCCGCCCGGCTTTACCCATTCGTTTGCCCAACGCCTGCACGGCCTGTGCCGCATTGCCGTTTCGGAAGCCGTGCACGGGGAACGCATCTTGCCGGGCCATGCCTACATTGCGCCTGGCGGCTTTCATCTGTCCTTGAAGCGCAGCGGTGCCAACTACGTGGCCCATGTGGACCAGGCGCCGCCCGTCAACCGGCATCGCCCATCGATCGACGTGTTGTTTGATTCCGCGGCCGAACACGCCGGAAAAAATGCCATCGGCGTGATTCTGACCGGGATGGGGCGCGATGGCGCAGACGGCCTGCTGCGCATGCGCCAGGCGGGCGCCTACACGCTGGCGCAGGACGAGGCGAGCTGCGTGGTGTTTGGCATGCCGCGCGAGGCGATTGAAATCGGCGCGGCCACCGAGGTCGCACCCATCACGGAGATGAGTCAGCGGGTGCTGGCGCACCTGAGGTCGTTCGGTGAGCGCAGCAATCGGGTCTAGCACGTAAAAAACATTAAAGCTTTTGGCCGTTACAACCGTTGTACTGGCTGATGGCTGTGTTGTTAGTCAATTTTTGGAGTCACTGTGGTTGATAAAAACATCAAAATTCTGGTCGTGGATGATTTCCCGACCATGCGCCGGATTGTCCGCAATCTGCTCAAGGAGCTTGATTTCGTCAATGTCGACGAGGCCGAGGACGGCGCGGCCGGCCTGGAAAAAGTCAGGAACGGCAACTACGGTTTTGTCGTGTCCGACTGGAACATGCCAAACATGGACGGTCTGGCCATGCTGCAGGCTATCCGTGCCGACCCGGCATTCGCCAAACTGCCGGTTCTGATGGTGACAGCGGAAGCCAAAAAGGAAAACATCATTGCCGCCGCCCAAGCCGGTGCCAACGGCTATGTCGTCAAGCCCTTTACCGCCATCACGCTGGAAGAGAAGATCACCAAGATCTTTGAAAAAATTGAACGGGATGGGGCTTGACATGACGCAGGAGACACTACAGCAAGAGATTGTTGGCGATACCGCCGGGCAATTGGTTCATCGCATCGGCCAGTTGACACGCCAGATGCGCGAAGGCATGCGTGAGCTGGGGCTGGACAAGGGCATTGCGCGGGCGGCCGAGGCCATCCCCGATGCGCGCGACCGCCTTGGCTATGTCGCCCAGATGACCGAACGGGCGGCTGAGCGGGCGCTCAACGCCATTGACATCGCCCAACCCATCCAGGACGACCTGTCCAAACAGGCCAAGTGCCTGACCGAGCGCTGGGATGTCTGGTTTGCCAGTCCACTGGAACTCGACGATGCGCGTGAGCTGGTGCTTGACACCCGCAGCTACCTGACCGAGGTACCGGTCCAGGCCAGGGCCACCAATGCCCAGCTGATGGAAATCATGATGGCGCAGGACTTCCAGGACCTGACCGGTCAGGTCATCAAGAAGATGATGGATGTGGTCAAGGAGATGGAGACACAGTTGCTGCAGTTGCTGGTCGACAACGCGCCCCTTGAAAAACGCCAGGACATGAGCAACAGCCTGCTCAACGGACCGCAAACCCGGTCGGGCAGCCCGGACGCGGTCGACGACCAGGGACAGGTCGATGACCTGCTCGCCAGCCTCGGGTTTTAA
>JBASJO010000237.1:0-3108 GCA_049655365.1 Rhodoferax sp.
AACGAGCCGATGCCCGCCGCCGCCAGTGCCGGTCCGGCGCGGCCCTGGCGTGCCATCTGGTAACCGTCAATCACCGTCACCACCGACGAGGCCTCGCCGGGCAGATTGACCAGAATGGCTGTGGTGGAGCCACCGTACTGGGCACCGTAATAAATGCCCGCCAGCATGATCAAGGCCGAGGTGGGCGGCAAGGCGTAGGTGGCCGGCAGCAACATGGCAATGGTGGCCAGCGGCCCGATGCCGGGCAGTACACCAATCAAGGTGCCCAACAGGCAGCCGACAAAGGCGTACATCAGGTTGATCGGGGTGAAGGCCACGCCAAAACCCAGCGCCAGGTGATTGAGCAGTTCCATGCTAATTCCCCGCCAGAAACACCGGCCAGACCGGGAACTGCAATTTGAGCAGCAGCACAAAAGCCAGGTAACTCAAGGCCGCCAGCGCCGTGGCCAGCAGCACCGCTTCCTTCAACTTGAAACGCTCGCCGGCCAGGCAGGCGACAACGGTCAGCAGGTAAATGCCGCCCATCAGGCCAAGTGCCGGCAGCTTCAGGCTGGGCAGGCCACCCAGCGCCACGCCAAACAGCAGATTGGCCGCAATGATGGCGACCATCGGTTTCCAGGCCCAGCGGCCAATGGCATTGACCCGGTCGGCTTGAAACAGCGCGGCGCGCAACATCACGAACCCTCCCAGCAGCGCCAGCAACACACCGAGCAGCAGCGGGACAAAACCCGGCCCCATGCGCCCGCTGCTGCCCACCTGATAGTCCAGCGCGCCCCAAGCGAAGGCGCTGCCCACCAAGGCAAACAACAAGCCAGCGTAAAAGTCTTGCGTATTCTTCATAGCAGTTTGGTCCAAATCACAATACGGCTCCTCAAACCAGTGCCGGGGTGGATGACAGCACCTCTTCGATCACGGTCAGGCCCTCGGCCACGCGCAGGGCACCCGCCAGGCGCAAGGGCCGCATGCCATCGGCCACGGCCTGGCGCTTGAGCGCATCGGCGTTGGGCTCACGGTTGACCTTCTCCTTGAAGGCCTCGCTGACCACCAGCAACTCGTAGAGCCCCATGCGGCCCAAAAAGCCGGTCATGCGGCAGTCGACACAACCGACGGCCTTGTACGGTTTGTAGTCACCATTGAGCTGCCAGGGTTTCACCACTTCGGCCAGCATCTCGTGCGTGGCGGCCGGGTCAGGCAGCTTGCAATGCGGGCACAGCGTGCGCACCAGGCGCTGCGCCAGCACACCGAGCAAGGTGGCGTTGATCAGATACGGGGGCACGCCCAGCTCCATCAACCGCGTCACCGCTGAAGGTGCGTCGTTGGTGTGCAGGGTCGAGAACACCAGGTGGCCGGTGAGTGCCGCCTGCACCGCCATCTCGGCCGTGGCTTGGTCGCGAATCTCACCGACCATGATGATGTCGGGGTCCTGGCGCATCAGGGCGCGCAGGCCCTCGGGGAAACCAAAGTCAAGCTGCGGCTGCACCTGGGTCTGGTTGAACGCGGGTTCGATCATCTCGATCGGATCTTCCACCGTGCTCACGTTGACTTCTTCGGTGGCGACCCGCTTCAGGGTGGAATACAGCGTGGTGGTCTTGCCCGACCCGGTCGGCCCGGTTACCAGGATGATGCCGTTGGGGCGCTTCACCAGCGCCTCCCAGCGCTGCGCGTCGTGCGCCGAGAAGCCCAGCGCATCGAGGTCCTTGACCGTGGTGTCGGGGTCGAAAATACGCATCACCATCTTCTCGCCAAAGGCGGTGGGCAGCGTGGAAATACGCATTTCAATTTCATCCCCGCCCGGGTTGCGCGTCTTGATGCGGCCATCCTGCGGGCGGCGTTTTTCGACCACGTCCATGCGCCCCAGCAGCTTGATGCGCGCCGTCATGGCGCCCAGCACGCCCATCGGCATCTGGTACACCGGGTGCAGCACACCGTCAATGCGAAAACGGATCACGCCCTGCTCGCGCCGGGGCTCCAGGTGGATGTCGCTGGCACGCTGGTCAAACGCGTATTGCCAGAGCCAGTCGACCACCTGCACAACGCTCTGGTCGTTGGCGTCGAGCTGCTTGTTGCTCTTGCCCAGTTCCACCAGTTGCTCAAAACTGGAACTGGCGTTGCCACCGGCCTTGCTGGCCGCCCGCACCGACTTGGCCAGTGCGAAAAATTCGGCGGTGTAGCGCGCAATGTCCTGCGGGTTGGCCAGCACGCGGCGCACACTGCGCCTCGACTGGCGCTCGACCTCTGCCACCCAGTCGGTCAAATACGGCTCAGAGGTGGCGACCACGACCTCGTGCGCAGTGACCTGCACCGGCAAGATTTTGTGGCGCTCGGCATAGGCCGGGCTCATGGTGTCGGCCACCTTGGCCACATCGACCTTAAGCGGGTCAATGCGCAAATAGCCCAGCCCGGCGCGCGGCGCCAGCCATTGCACCAGCGCTTCCATGGCCATGGCCTTGTCGTCGCTGGCACGGTGCACGCCGACGCTGACCAGGCGCAGCAAAGGGTGTTGCGCGCTTTCGGCCTGGGCGCAACGCGACTGGATGCGCTGCGCTTCCTGCGCCGTGATGAGGCCGTCCGCCTGCAGCCACTGCACCAGGCTGCGCCAGTCCAGCGGGCCCTCAACTTTCCGGCCTGGCAACGGGTTGGGCGTGCCGTGCGTCATGACACCATGGGCTTGAACACCCGTACCCATTTGCTGGCCGGCAGGCCCCATTCGAACTCGATGCGGTCGGCGCGCGCCATCAGCACATCGCGCTTGGGCCGGCTTGGCGTGTGCTGTGCCAGCACCACGGTGTTGCCCTCACGCGTCGGCTTGAAGGCCCAGATGGCGTCCTTGCCAAAGGCTGCCGACATTTTCTCGACACTGCGCACAAAGCTCGACGCGCGGCCAAACAGGTTCACCGTCATGCAACCCTCGGGGGTGAGCAGGCGACGGCAGTGGTTGTAAAACGGCAGGCTGTCGAGCACCGGTGCGGCCGCTTCGTGGTCATACAAATCCACCTGCAGGGCGTCCACCGTACCCCACCATTTGGGGTTCTGGATTTCCTGCGCCGCATCATTCAGCACCACTTGCAGCGAAGCGTTTTCTGCCGGCAGCTTGAACCAGCCCTTGCA
>JBASJO010000238.1:0-3698 GCA_049655365.1 Rhodoferax sp.
GATCAAACACCTGATGAAGCTGGGCCAGATGGTCACCATCAACCAGCCGCTGGACCAGGACACTGCCATGATTCTGGTGGAAGAAATGGGTCACAAGGCCATTGTGGCTGCGCTCGACGACCCGGAAGCCTTCACCGACATTGAGGTGTCGCAGCAGCAGGCCGAGTCCCTGCCACGCGCGCCTGTCGTGACCGTGATGGGTCACGTCGACCACGGCAAGACCTCCTTGCTGGACTACATTCGCCGCACCAAGGTGGCGTCGGGTGAGGCTGGTGGCATTACCCAGCACATTGGTGCCTACCACGTGGAAACGCCGCGCGGCGTGGTGTCTTTCCTCGACACCCCGGGCCACGAAGCATTTACCGCGATGCGTGCCCGTGGTGCGCAGGCCACTGACATTGTGATTCTGGTGGTGGCCGCCGACGACGGTGTCATGCCGCAAACCAAGGAGGCCATCAAGCACGCCAAGGCGGCCGGGGTGCCGATTGTGGTGGCCATCACCAAGGTCGACAAACCCGATGCCAACCCCGAGCGCGTCAAGAACGAGCTGGTGGTGGAAGACGTGATTCCCGAGGACTTTGGCGGTAGTTCGCCATTCGTCTCGGTGTCGGCCAAGACTGGCCAGGGCATTGACGAATTGCTTGAGCAAGTGCTGTTGCAGGCCGAAGTGCTGGAACTCAAGGCCCCGGTGGATGCCATGGCCAAGGGCCTGGTCATCGAAGCCCAGCTCGACAAGGGCCGCGGCCCGGTCGCCACCGTGCTGGTGCAGTCAGGTACCCTGAAAACCGGCGACGTGGTGCTGGCCGGTCAAACCTTTGGCCGCGTGCGCGCCATGCTCGACGAAAACGGCAAACCCGTCAAAACGGCTGGCCCGTCGATCCCGGTTGAAATCCAGGGTCTCACCGAAGTGCCGCAGGCCGGCGATGAATTCATGGTGCTCTCGGACGAGCGCCGGGCCCGCGAGATTGCCACTTACCGTGCCGGCAAGTTCCGCCACACCAAGTTGGCCAAACAGCAGGCATCCAAGCTCGAGAACATGTTCACCGACATGACGGCGGGCGAAGTCAAGATGGTGCCCATCATCGTCAAGGCCGACGTCCAGGGTTCTCAAGAAGCTTTGTCGCAGTCCCTGCTCAAGCTCTCGACCGACGAGGTCAAGGTGCAATTGGTGTACGCCGCAGTGGGTGCCATCAGCGAGTCCGATGTCAACCTGGCCATTGCCTCCAAGGCTGTCATCATCGGCTTTAACACCCGTGCTGACGCCGGTGCGCGCAAGCTGGCCGAGAACAACGGCGTTGACATTCGTTACTACGACATCATTTATGACGCCGTCGACGAACTCAAGCTGGCCATGTCGGGCATGCTGACGCCAGACAAGAAGGAAGAAGTCATTGGTACCGCCGAGATTCGCCAGATTTTCAAGGTGTCCAAGATTGGTTCCATTGCGGGTTGTATGGTCACCGCCGGTGTGGTGCGTCGCAGCGCGCGCTTGCGTCTGCTGCGTCAGAACATGGTGATCATGACCGGCGAACTCGAGTCGCTCAAGCGCTTCAAGGACGACGCCAAGGAAGTGCGTGAAGGCTTCGATTGCGGCTTGAATATCAAGAACTACAACGACATCCAAGAGGGTGACGTGTTGGAGTTCTTCGAGATCCGCGAAGTGGCGCGTACGCTGTAAACAATTGGGTCTGACCTGTGCATAAAAAATCTGCCACGCCCAACCGCGCCTTCAAGGTCGCCGATCAGATTCAGCGTGATCTGACCGAGCTGATTGCGCGTGAGCTCAAGGACCCGCGCGTCGGCATGGTCACCATTCAGGGGGTCGAAGTGACGCCCGACTATGCCCATGCGAAGGTATTTTTCAGCCTGCTGGCCGGTGACGTGAAAGCTTGCACCGAGGGCTTGAACCAGGCGGCAGGCTTCTTGCGCGCCGGCCTGTTCAAGCGCCTGCACATCCACACCGTGCCGACACTGCATTTTGTTTTTGACCAGACCCCTGAACGCGCCGCTGACATGAATGCCCTGATTGCGCGCGCGGTGGCCTCGCGGGCCAAGGAAGACTAATTAGATGAATGCGCCGCGTGCACGGGTCACGAGGCGCCCCGTGCATGGGGTGCTGTTGCTGGACAAGCCACTGGGCTGGTCAAGCAATGATGCGCTGCAAAAGGTGAAATGGCTCTTGCGTGCCGAAAAAGCGGGCCATACCGGCACGCTGGACCCGCTGGCCACAGGGGTGCTGCCACTGTGTTTTGGGGCGGCTACCAAGTTCAGCCAGTTGCAGCTGGATGCCGATAAAACCTATGAAGCGACCTTGTGTCTGGGTGTCAAGACCAGCACGGCGGATGCTGAAGGTGAGGTCATTGAAACCCGGCCGGTGGCGGTGGGCGCTGCCGATGTGGCGCGGGTGCAGGCGCAGTTCACTGGCAAGATCCGCCAGTTGCCGCCCATGCACAGCGCCTTGAAGAAAGATGGCAAGGCGCTGTACGAATATGCGCGTGCCGGGATTGAAGTGGAACGGGCCTCGCGCGAGGTGCATATTTTTGATTTGGAGCTGACGCTGGTGACTCAGGATGCGCTGCCACCGGTCATCAAGTTGGTGGCCAAGTGCAGCAAGGGCACCTACATCCGCACGCTGGGCGAGGACATTGGTGAGGCGCTGGGTTGCGGAGCACATTTGAGTGCGCTGCGACGCATTGCCACCGGCGGTTTTGATGTGGCGCAGTGTGTCACGCTGGAAGCCCTGGAGGCCATGACCGAAGTGCAACGTATGGCGTGTTTGCTGCCGGTGGACAGTTTGTTGGGTGATCACGCGGTGGTCACGCTCGACGCGGACAATGCCGGGCGCTTCCTGTCGGGCTTGCGCCGTCGGGGCGATTGGCCTGATGCGGCGCAGGTGGCGGTGTACGCCAGTGAAGATGCCATGTTGCTGGGTGCGGCCCGGGTGTTGGCAGGTGAATTGATTCCCGGGCGGCTGCTCAGCCCGATTGAAATTGAACAGATGAAACAGGCCCGTCATTGAATGACGACGCTCGACCGAATTAAACTAATTTAAGAGAAAGTGAACCATGGCCCATAAACAAATCAGAAACATCGCGATCATTGCCCACGTTGACCACGGCAAAACCACCATGGTTGACCAGCTTCTGCGTCAGTCCGGCACCTTTGCCGAGCACGAAAAAGTGGTCGACACGGTGATGGACAACAATGCCATTGAAAAAGAGCGCGGCATTACCATTTTGGCCAAAAACTGTGCCGTGACCTGGGAAGGCACCCACATCAACATCGTCGACACCCCCGGCCACGCCGACTTCGGTGGTGAGGTGGAACGTGCTCTGAGCATGGTCGACGGCGTGGTGTTGCTGATTGACGCCCAGGAAGGTCCGATGCCGCAGACCCGCTTTGTGACCAAGAAGGCGCTGGCCCTGGGCCTCAAGCCGATTCTGGTGGTGAACAAGGTCGACAAGCCCGGCGCCCGTCCGCAATTCGTGGTCGATGCCGCCTTTGACCTGTTCGACAAGCTCGGCGCTACCGACGAACAGCTGGATTTCCCGGTGGTGTACGCTTCGGGCATCAACGGCTGGTCCTCGCTGGAGGAGGGCGGTCAGGGTGAGCAGTGGGGCCCCGACATGTCGGCCCTGTTCAATACCATTCTTGACCATGTGCCGCACCAAGAGGGCGATCCCAAGGCACCGCTGCAG
>JBASJO010000239.1:0-19235 GCA_049655365.1 Rhodoferax sp.
AGATAGACTGCGCGCCAGAGGTCAGCGTGCCGGTAGCAACGGTGCCGGTGATCGCGTTGCCGGCAGTCAGGTCGCTGACGTGAGTAAATGCCATGGTGTTAGCCGGAACGGCGGTGCTGGCAATCGCCGTGGCAGTACCCGTATACGCAATGCTGTAGGTGGAACTGCCGGTACCCGTGACATTGAAACGAGCAGCAGTCGGGGTGGCGGTAACGGCCGACAGGATAACCCCGCTACCCGTGCGCGCCCCGCTGGTACTCACAGTGACCGTACCACCACCACCGGGTGCGAATGAGCCAAATACCAGATCGGTGGCTTTGGTAACGGCGATCGGTGCCAGCACAGTGGCAGTGGCCGTGCCCGTGGCCGTTGCCGCGTAAGCGTTGACAGCAAGACCGGACCCGCCCAGCACGAGGGCTGATGCCAGTGCCGCATTCAATGCGCGGCGGCTAAATGTTGCAAATTTTCCTGATTTCATGATTGTTCCTTGGTTAATGAATCAACTAGCATTGATAGCCATCCGCGCCGCCAGCTATTGCAAACGGTGAAAAGCAGCTGTTGCCCAATGCGCCCTGTTGAATTCCGGGTGTCTCAATCATGAACTTTACTAGCCGAAGATGCAACTCGGTAACGCCCGGAAAAAGCTTGGAATCAGGATGAATCCGCTGTCAGATAATCCCTACCGACAAAGGTCGGACGCCTTATTCGAGCACCAGGCCGTGCTGAATTGCATAACGGATCAGACCGGCGTTGTTGTCGATGCCAAGCTTGTGCATGAGCCTGATTTTGTGGGTGCTGACAGTCTTGGCGCTGAGATACAGTGACTCGGCGATCTTGTTGATAGTGTGGCCGGCCGCGATCATCTGCAACACTTGGAACTCACGGTCCGTCAATTGGCGGTTCTGGTTCATCTTGACATCGCTGATGTCGAGCACGACGCTATCGATGAGGGCGGGATCGATGAATTTGCCGCCCTGCGCGACCTTCCGGATCGCAGTGAGAAGCACGTTGGGGTCGCTGTCCTTGGTCACATAGCCGGAGGCGCCGGCCCGCAGAGCCCTCGTCACGATTTGCCCTTCGTTGTGCATGCTGAGCACCAGAATTGGTAGCTTTGGCCGGTCGATTCTCAGACGGCGGATGAGGTCGAGACCGCTGAGTCCTGGCATCGACATGTCGAGCAAAATCACATGGCATTCCAGAAGGTTCAACTGTTCCAAAACAGATTGGCCGTGTGTCGCTTCACCAGCGACGACCATATCAGCCGTGGCTGTCAAAATCTGCCTGAGCCCGGCCCGCATGATGGCATGGTCGTCCGCAATCAACACTTTGATCATGACCGCCGCGCTCCATTTTGATCATTGCGTGGTTGCGCTCGCCGATCGACAGGTAGTCTCAATGAGACGGTTGTCCCGCTGCCCGGCACGCTGTTGATTTGCAAGGCCCCATGCAGAAGCAGCACCCGCTCACGCATGCCGAGCAGTCCGAAAGATCGGCCCGTGTTGGCACCGTCAGAGTCAAATCCTTTGCCATTGTCTGCCACCTCAAGCGTAATGAAATCATTGGTGACATCGAGCGAGATTGTCACCTCATCCGCTGCCGAATGCCGGGCCACGTTGGTGAGGGATTCCTGAACAATGCGGAAGATCGCGGTGGCGCGGGCATCGTCGAGCATCAGGGTATCGCCGGAGCCGCCCTCCATGTCGAGCATGCGCAAGCGGCAGCGGATGACGCTATGCTGCTCGAAATCATCGGCCAGCCATTCGAGGGCCGGCACGATGCCGAGGTCGAGCGGCGCTGGACGCAGGTTGCTGACGACATGCCGTACCACGCCGACCATCTGGTCGACCAGCAAACGCAGTTCTGCCATCTGCCCGACCATTTCATGATCCTCACCATGCTGCTGGGCCACAAACGAGAGCCTCATCCGCAGCGCCGTCAGTTGCTGACCCAGTTCATCGTGCACTTCCCGTGCGATGCGTTTTCTTTCGACCTCGATCATCTTGTCGCTGTAGGCGGTGAGCTCGCGCAGTTGTTCGTGCGAACGTAGCAGTTCCTCTTCGGCATGCTTGCGCTGCGTGATGTCGCGTCCAATGATCACCAATCCCTTGCGTTGACCTTCTTTGCCGAACATCGGCATCTTGCGCGCCTCTATGATCGCGCATCGACCATCCTTCCCTACCACGCTTTTTTCGACTATCAGCAACTGTCCGGCCTGCCAGGCCTTTTCATCGCTCGCCAGGTATCCCTCGTGCGTTGCGCGCAATGCCGGATGCAGATCCGCCAATTCCATCCCGGTTTTACCCTGCCAGGGCAGGTTGTGCAATTGGAACATCTGCCTGGCCGGTTCATTGGTGACCAGCCAGCGTCCCTCGCCATCCTTTAAAAAGACCGCATCGGGGAGAGTTTCAATTAATGCCGTCAGTTGTTCATTGCGGCGCAACTCGTCGAGTTGCCGTTCGAGTTCGACTTGCTGGTTGCGCATCAGCCTGAAGATCAGAACATAGAGGGCGGGGGAAACGAGCGCGGTGAGCAGGATGGGATCAACGAAATACCATACGCCCAGAGACGCTCCCTCGGTGACGCCTGAGATCATCAGCATGATCAAAAGCTCGACCACCAGTATGATCAAACCGGCCGCGATGACCACCCTCGCAGGGGTCTTCAAAACCAGGGCCAACCTTTTCATATTGCGCCCCCAATTCAGATCGTTCGCCAGCGACGAGGCAGGCATCCAAACCATGTTCTGAGTGCAGTCGAAGGGGTGGCAAGAGGCCGCAGCAAGGCTCGTACACGGGGGAGGTAGCTATCAGCATGAATCGTTCCTCCTGGAGGGTTGTAGTGGGTGCGGTTAGATAAGGCAAAAACCGGCGTTGCACGGATCACGCTGAAGGCGAGGTTACGATCGCAGCAGGAGGTATCGGGTGGCAAGCCATGCGTGATGAGCTGTTCGGCAATGTGTGCCAGGCGCTGCACACCCATGTAAAACACGCGTGTCTGGCCGGGGCGCGCCAATACCGCCCAGTCATGCGTGGCATTGTCATCGGCAAAATGACCGGGCAGGAAAACACAGCTGCCCGCCAGGTCGCGGTGGGTCAACGGAATGCCCGCCGCCGAGCAGCCGCTGGCCGCTGTCACACCCGGCACGACTTCAAAAGCAATGCCTTCGGCCTGCAGGGCCTGCACTTCTTCGCCCCCACGTCCAAATACAAAGGGGTCACAGCCTTTGAGGCGAACCATGCGCCGACCCAATCGCGCATGCTGAACCAGCAACACATTGATATCCTTTTGCGGCACTACGTGATTGCCCAATGCTTTGCCTACATACAGACGCTGGACCGTCGCAGGAATCAGAGCCAGTACCTCCGGCGTAATCAGGCGATCATGAATCACCACTTCGGCCCGCTGAAGACGGTCGAGCGCCCGCAGGGTCATCAAATCGACCGGGCCGGGACCGGCACCCACGATGGACACAAATCCCCGGATGGTATTGACTTCCGTTTCAAGCATCGCAATCTCCCGGGCCCTGGTGAAACACCAGATCACTCACCGGCGCGCCGCCAACCAAATGCTGATCAATGATACGGTCCATGTTGTCGGGGGTGACGTTGTAGTACCAAGTGCCGTCGGGTTGCACGCACATAACCGGCCCGCCCTTGCAGGCGGCAAAGCAGCTCACGCGGCTGCGTTTGACGCGCAACGCTCCTTCATGCAGACCTGCGGCCTTGAATTTGTCGCCTAAACTGTCAAAAAGTTCCTGGGCCGCCCCATCCTGTGCGCAGCGTGGACCAGTACAAATCAGGATGTGTCGCTTGTAGCTGCCGATCTTCGGCTTGACCAGTTCGCTCATTCTTCGGACTCATCCGCCGTGACTGATTCACTTTCAAGCGGCGCGTTCAACACCAGCTTTATGTAGTCCGCTGGCAGGCTGTGGCGCAGGGCTAGCTCGGCAATGCTCACGCCGTCGGCATGGTCACTGCGGAGGTTTTCGGTCCAGCCAATCAGGCCAGTGGAAAGTGAGCGGCCGCGTTTTTCACCTTCACGGGCGCTGCCGTCGCCGTCGAGCTCGTATTTGTTGGCATAGCCGCGCGGCGTAATCATCAAGCCGTCACGCACAAAGGTGTGGCTGTTGCCGATCAGCACGGTACTCAGCATGCCGATGTCGCACTCGCTCATTTTGTCCAGCGTGGTGAACTCGATGTTCTGGCGCCGTCGGTAAGCCGACTTAACCACCACCACCGGGGTGTCCGGGCGACGATGGCGCAAAAACAACGCTTGTGCCTGCTGGATTTGCTGGGTGCGGCGACCACTCTTGGGGTTGTACAACGCCACCACAAAATCGGCCACAGCAGCGGCGTCCAGGCGGCGGGCAATTGCGGGCCAGGGTGTCAGCAAGTCCGACAGGGAGATCGAGCAAAAATCGTGCGTCAGCGGCGCACCGACCAGCGAGGCGCAGGCGTTGATGGCTGAGGCGCCGGGCACAATTTCAACTTCCACATCGGTCTCGGGCGTCCAGCCGGCCTGGAACAGTACCTCGTAAGTGGGGCCGGCCATGCCGTACACCCCTGCGTCACCGCTGGAGATCAGGGCGACCTTTTTGCCCGCACGGGCATGCTCCAACGCGTGCACGGCGCGGTCCAGCTCTTCGGTCATGCCCTTGCGGATGACTTCCTTGCCTTCGAGCAAGTCGGCCACCAGCTTGATGTAGGTGACGTAACCGACCACCACATCCGCTTCGGCAATGGCGGCGCGCGCCCGTTGGGTCATATGGTCCACGTGGCCGGGGCCAATGCCCACCAGCATGATTTTTCCGCCGCTCATGATGCAGTTCCTTTCAGACGTGTGGCAGGTGCCACAGAAATCAACAAGGGGCTCAGCCAGCGGGCCACGGCCAACGCAGACAAAGTCCCCAACAACAACCATTGCAAGGCGCTGGCGACAATGCTGGCTAGCACAAACTGGGCGTGTAGCTGCTGCATTTGCAGCGCCACATCAGCCTCCATCTCGGCAAAAGGACTGCCCGCATGTTGCGGGGCACCGATGGCAAAAGGCAGCACCAGCAAGCCTAGTCCCAGCACCCGCCACTTGGCTTTGACCAAGCACAGCACGGCCAGCCCACCCGCACCACAGGCCACAGTCAGGCTCCACCAGATTTGGCGCGCCTGCAGTGCCGCCGCCTGCATGCCCGGTAACTCGGGGGCTTGCCCCAGCGCCGGTAACGCAAACAGGCAGACCCAGCCTGCCGCACCCCACGCCAAGCCATAACGCACGGATGCGCCATAACCCTTGTGCAGCGCCAGCGGCTGGCCCGCACGCTGGCGGTTCCAGAAAGCTAGCAACGGCAGCAGCAGCAAAGCCGAGCCCATGGCATTAAGCACATTGACCAGCACGGTGTAGCTGGTGCGTTCCAGCCCTTTTTCCGGCTCCCAGGCTTGTGCAGCATGGTTGTGCGCCTCGCCATCGGCGTGCACATGTTCAGCCGCCGCTGGGGCAGCCGACTCTTCAAATACCTCGACCGCCAAAATCAGTGGTACCACCTGCCAGCGCTGTACGACGCTGTCAAACAGCCCTGTCAGTAGGCCTACGCACAGGGCACATAAAAACAAACGTCGAAACAGCATGGTGTGGGTCCTCCTATGGCTTAGTGGCAGGGACGGCCATTGGCATGGCGCACATCGTGGGCCGCGTTGTGCGCCACCGAAGATTCGCTAAAACCAACTGCATACAGCATGACAAAACCCAGCATAAGCGCACCGCCTAGCTGGGCCAGTACCGAAGTGGAGGGCTTGCTGTGCGCAACTGGGGTGGAGGTAGACGTGAGAGTGGACGCGTTCATAGAGACTCCTAGGGCAAAAAAAGTTAAAACAACGGGGACGAAAAAGGGGCAATGGAGACGGTGGCGTTGCGGCCGTCGGCTCCCTTGTGTTTGAATTTCTCAACCAACAACTGAGACGCCGTGGCCTGGGCGGCCAGCAAAGCCGCTGCCTCGGAAACTGAGGGCGTGCCCATGTAACGCAGCACCGTGGCCGAGGGGTTCAGCACAGGCATCGTGGCCAATTCGCCAGCGCTGAAAAACTGCAGTGGCCAACCCCCAAGCTCGGCCAACTCCAAAAAGGCGACTTCGTCACGCTTGGCCTCAATAGTGGCCAGCACGCGCACCTGCGCACGCAGCAACCCGGCCTGAGCCAGAGCGGCATCCAGCGTATGCACCACGGTCGCCAGTGGCGTGCCCCGGTCACAGCCGAGGCCGATGGCGACTTGCTGCAAAGGATCGCTCATGCACCCTGTCCTTGTGGTGGGCGGTACACCACTAAACGCTCATGGAGTTGCTGCCAGTGCTGTGGCGTGACCTCGACATGGGTGATCCAAAGAACGGCCTTGAAGTGGTCTAAATCGACATCCTCAAAGCGAGTGAACATGTGAATGCTTGCGGGCAGCGGCGTAGGCCGGCTCCACCAGTGCGGGCTACCAGCCTCTTGCACCACCGCCACCGGCTCTTCGTTGACGACGGCAGCCGAGACGCGCGTGATGTTGATCTTGGGCGACTCCACCCGCCAGCCCAGCTCGCGGCCCAGAATATCAACCGCAATGGTCTTGCCCACGTCGGAGGCGGTGGTCAGCACGGCCGTCCCTCCCAGCAGCGCCGCGATCTGCTCGGCCATGGCATTGGCACCGCCGACATGGCCTGACAACACCGGGATAACGAACTGCCCGGCATCATCCACCACCACCACGCCCGGATCTTCGTCCTTGGTTTTCAGGTACGGCGCAATCAGGCGCACCACGGCACCCAGCGAGACAAAGAACACCAGTTGGTCAAAGTCTGTAAACAAGGGGCCGATTTCATCGCGAAACGGACCGCTGTAGGTACGCACCGGATTGCTCAAACCGCCCATGAGCGAGGCAAACTTGTCGGCGACACAAATGCTGGCACTTGGCAGCTGGCGCGCCAGTTCGGCGGTTTGCTGTGCGCCATGTTTGGTGATGGCGATCAGCACCACGCGCATCGCTGCGACGGGTACCTGTGCGGCATCTGGCAAAGTATGGCTGCTCATTCCTGCGTTTCCTCTTCAAGTTCGGTGGTGGTTTTTTTGCGGCAGCCACGAATTATTTCGCCGCGTTCACGGTTCGGGTTTTTCACCAGCAAGAGCGACAGGTAGTTGACCTTAGTGCCTTTGAGGCTGGCCACGTCCACCACGATGCGCTCCACAGGTGAACCGGCTTTCTCGATAAAGCGGCTTTGCGCCAGCAGACCACGGCGCGCCAGCAGGTCGATCAGGTCGTCTAGCAGCGGCTTGACCTTCATCAGCACCAGGGTGTCAAAGTCATTCAGCATCTTCTCCACCGCGGCAATGCCGTAGGCGGCGGGCACGATGGCAATGGTGTCGTCTTGCTCCGAGAGCGGGATTTGCAGCCGAGCACAGGCCGCGTTGAACGAGTTGACGCCCGCCACGATCTCGATCTGCGCCGCCTCGTCCAGTTCACGCAGCACGCGTGCCAGGTAGCAAAAGCTGGCGTAGGTGGAGGCGTCGCCTTCGACCAGAAACAGCA
This sequence comes from Rhodoferax sp., assembly GCA_049655365.1. Taxonomy (GTDB): domain Bacteria; phylum Pseudomonadota; class Gammaproteobacteria; order Burkholderiales; family Burkholderiaceae_C; genus Rhodoferax. The sequence goes on from JBASJO010000239.1 coordinate 7,549, forward strand.
CATCCTGCCCAGTGGCGAGAAAATCACGCACGGTTTCTGCTGCCTTGCGCCAATGACGTGCCAGCTTTTCGGCATCGTGCGTCATGGGGAATAGGAGCGACTGGTGTTGCGCGGGCGGGGTTAGCCCGGCGCGCAGGGCGATGTCGAGTGCGTAGCTTTCCTTGCGCAGGCTGCGCACCGGGTAGGTCCAGACCGCATCGGTGCGCTCTAGCAGCGCCCAGGCGCAGCGCGTGATCAGACCGGGGTCGCCCGGCCCAAGGGAAACACCATAAAGGGTGCCGGGCTTAATCATTCTGTGTTCCTGCTTCAGATGGGGTGCCCGCCTGGGCGCACACGATCCAGACCGGGTTTTCTGCCGCCATGCGGTTCATGTGCAAAATGGGTTTGCTGCGCGAAGCTTGCAGTTGCAACACGTCCCAGTTCGCACCCAGGGCCTTGACGGTTTCCAGTGCCACGCTCAAATTTTCCAGCGTGACAAAGTTCATCACCAGCCAGCCGCCGGGTTTGAGGCGCTGCAAGATCAGCTTGATCAACTCAGTCAACTCGCCGCCCGAGCCGCCGATGAACACCGCATCCGGGTCGGCCCAATCTTGCAGGCCTTCAGGCGCTTTGCCATGCACCAGCGTGTAATTGCTGATGCCCATGTCCAAGCGGTTTTGCAACACATTGGCGCAGTCGTCCCCGTTTTTTTCAATCGCGTACACATGGCCCATGCGGCACAGGCGCGCGGCCTCCAGCCCGACCGAGCCGGAACCGGCGCCAATGTCCCACACCACGCTACTCAAGCACAACTGCATGCGCGCCAGTGACACGGCACGCACTTCGTTCTTGGTGATCAGTCCTTTTTCCGGGTGGCGCTGCGCAAAGCTGGCGTCCGGCAAGCCAAACAAGACCTGCGGCGTGCGCAAAGTAGTGCGCCACAGCAACACCACATTGAGATCGGCAAACGGCATTTGCGTCGCGGCGCGAATGCTAAAGCCGCTGACGATGCGTTCTTCCGGCTGGCACAGGCGCTCGGCCACCGCCATCTCGTACTCATCGGCCAGTCCCTCCATCACCAGCATGCGGGCAATACGGTCGGGCGTGTTGAACGGGCTGGTCAGCACGGCAAGGCGATCATGCTGGCGAATGTCGCGCAGCAGCCCGTACAAGCCGTGACTGGGCTCCGACCCGGCCACCCAGTCGCCCGCGTCTTTGCTGTGCACGGAGGCAAACTTCATGTCCTGCCACGGTAGGCACAAACGGGCACAGGCCAGTTGCAAGGTGGAGACGTTGGGAATGACCTCAATCGCCTCAATGCACAGGCGCGAGGCCAGGTAGGCGGCAATGCCGTGGCACAGCGGGTCGCCGGTGGCCAGCACCACCACGCGCTGGCCGGCGGCCTGCGCGGCGCGAATCCACTCCGTCACCTGCGACATGGCGCCGGTGAGATCGCGTTGCCGGGCATCGGGTGCGATGTGTGCGGCAAACAGTTGCAGCGTACGGGGCGCGCCCACAACCAACTGGGCTTGCTTCAGGTGCGCCAACGCGTCCTGGCTCAGGCTGCGCACACCATCGTCGAGCACGCCCAGCACGCGGCACTTTTCCACTTCGTTCATCGATTCGGTATTCATGAGGACTCGGCTATCTTGCGACCGTCGAAGTCGCAGACCAGCACTTTGATTTCAAATTGATCGGGGTAGCGCTCGCGCAAGGTTTTCACCACGCGCTGCGCCAAGGCGGTGTGAAAGGCCTGGCCCAGACCCAGCGCATCCATGCGCTCGCCGGCGTAGCGGGCCGTTTTGGCTTGGCGAATGTCCTCGCACACCGCGGGCGGCGCGCCAAGCTCTGCCGCCAGCTCGGCCAGCAGGCCGGTGTTCACGTCGGCCCGACCGGCGTGGGTGATGGTTTCGCCCTGCGCGATCTTGGTGAGCTTGCCCACCATGCCGCCGATCACAACCTGTTTCAAACCAGCCTTGACCGCCGCGCCCATGGCGTAGCGCAGGAAATCGCCCATCTGCACGAATGCAGCCTCGGGCAGGTGGGGCAGTTCTTTCATGACAAATTGTTCGGTGCGCCCACCGGTGGTGAGCACCACGATCCCCTGGGACAGGGTGCCCGCCACATGCACGCCCTGCACCACGCTGGCACGGTAGGCGGCCGTTGAGTACGGTTTGACGATGCCGGTGGTGCCCAGGATGGAGATGCCGCCCAGAATGCCCAGGCGGGCGTTCGTGGTTTTCTTGGCCATTTGCTCGCCTTGCGGCACCGAGATCGTCACCTCCAGGCCGGTTTCATCGAGCAAGGCCGCACCGACAGCACGCACATTGGCCTCGATATTGCGGCGCGGCACGCTGTTGATGGCCGCGGTGCCGACCTCCAGGCCCAGGCCCGGCATGGTGACGGTGCCGACGCCGACGCCGCCTTTGAGCAGCACTTGGCCCGGCTGATCGGGCAGCAAGCGCACATCGGCGGTAAGGTGAGCTTTGTCAGTGCAATCCGGGTCGTCGCCCGCGTCTTTGATGACCATGGCGTGGGCCGTTTGGCCATCAACGCGTCCGTCCTGCACAACGAAGCTCACCAGGTTGCCATTGGGCAGCAGGCATTCGACCGCGTCGGGCACCTGACCGATCACCAGACCGATGACCGCCGCCCGCGCCGCAGCAGCCGAACACGCACCGGTGGTGAAGCCGGTGCGGGTGCCACGCGGCGCGTCTTTTTCCATCATGCGGCCAGTTCCCTTGCTTCGGCCAGCCCGAGCAGCGCATGGATAGCGGCGACCACCAACGTGGAGCCACCCTTGCGGCCACGGATCACGACCCAGGGCACAGCCATTTCAAGCGCCATCAAGTCCTTGGATTCGGCCGCTGACACAAAACCCACCGGCATACCAACCACCAGCGCCGGCCGCGCACCTTCCTCCTGGATCAGTCGTACCACTTCAATCAAGGCCGTTGGCGCGTTGCCGATGCCGACAATAGCACCATCCAGCAAACCGAGCCGGTGCGCCTTGCGCATGGCTTGTACGGCGCGGGTGGTGCCCTCGGCCTTGGCCTGTTCGATGACATCGGGGTCGCTGATGAACTGGTGCGTGGACATACCAAAATGCGCCAGACGCGGCGCCGACAGACCAACGCAGATCATCTCCACATCAGCCACCACGCGGGTAGCACGCGACAGGATGGCGGCTATGCCATCGGCTACAGCCTGGGGGTGAAAGTCGGTCAGTCCGTTGAAATCAAAATCGGCGTTGGCGTGGATCATACGGCGCACGATCGGCCATTGTTCGAGCGTGTAGGCGTAGGGGCCAACTTCGCGGTCGATCACGGCAAACGAGTTGTGCTCGATGGCCCGCCCGGCGGTGGTCAGTTGTTCGGTGACAACATTGGCGGCAGAAAGGGTCATGACGGAACTCCAATGTGGGAACGGGCGTGATCATGCGGGTGGTCATGGTCATGCTGCACTGCGTCATGATGGTGGTGGCCACCTTGGCCGTGTTCCACCGCAAACTCACGGTACTTGCAGCCATCGCAGGCCATCAGGGCGGCGGGCGCTCCATGCTTCACGTCACCTACGCGCCGCTCCAACACTTCAAATATTTCGTGCTCAAAACCGAAATAGTCGGTCAAGGTGAAACGAATCGTCGGGTATTGGCTCTTCAGGTTTTCAACCTGGCGTTTGATGCGAGCCACCAGCGTGCCGTTGAACAGGTAGTACGGCACCACCACCACCTGCGTCATGCCCAGCAAACTCTGGCGTTGCACCACTCTCTCCAGACGCGGGTAGGTGATGCCGGTAAAAGCCACATCGACCAATTCGTGGTCGCTTTCCTCCATCACCCAGCGCGCCATTTTGGCCATCTCGCCATTGGCATGCCGGTCAGACGAGCCACGGCCCAACAGCACCACGCCCGTGGTAGTGGGGTCGGGCATGTCAAGTGCCTGCATGGCAGTTTTAAGTCGGCGTTTGACCACGCTCAGGAGGTGATCACCGGCGGTCAACTCCGGGGTGTATAAAAACTGCACCAGCGGGAACATCAAGCGCGCCGCATCGATGGCCTGCGGAATGTCCATTTTGACGTGACCGGCAGCATTCAAGATCAGTGGCACCACAATCACGCGGCGGGCTTTGGCAGCAGCGCTGCGCAGGCCCTCGCTCATGGTGATTTCTGATAATTCAATAAAACAAACGTTAATCGACCAGCCGGGCTGGCGCTGGCGCCACTGCTCGGCAAAGGCCAGAATTTCGTCGTTGCCGGATTTTTCGCGCGAGCCGTGGCCCACCAGCAAAATGGTCTCTGAAATCATGTGTTTTCCTGTGTGAATTGGGTGGCAGGGACGCTGGCACGCCGAAAACGATGCGTGAAGCTGGCGTCATACAATTTGGATTTGGCCAGCGTCGTCCACTGACGTGAGCCCAGCGTCGGGCTGGCGATGATCATGGACTGGCTCACCAGCTTGGCCTCGCGGCACAGCGCCTGGATGGTGCTGACGGTGCCGCGCACAATTTTTTCTTCGCCCGGCCAGCTCGCTTTATGCACCACTACCACCGGCGCATCGGGCGACCAGCCAGCAGCCGTCAACGCGGCAGTAACTTTGCCCATCAACGTGATGCTCAAAAAGATGCACAGCGTGCTGTGATGCGCCGCCAGCGCTTGTAGCGACTCGCCCTCGGGCATGGGGGTGCGCCCTTCCATGCGGGTGAAAATCACGGTTTGCGTGACTTCGGGCAGGGTCAGACTCTCGACCGCGGCTGCCGCCGAAGCCATAGCCGACGACACACCGGGCACCACCTGCACCGGCACGCCGGCGGCGTCGAGCGGTTGCACCAGCTCGATCAGGGCACCATACAAACCGGGATCACCAGTTTGCAGGCGCACCACGGTGTCGTAGCGACTGGCCTGGTCAATCAACCAGGCCGACATCTCTTCCAGCGTCATGTCTTTGCTGTCGGCAATGGCGCAACCGGCTGGAGCCCAGCGCGTGGCGGCCTCGCTGACAAGGGAGCCAGCATACAGAATGGCCCCGGCTCGCTCAATCAGCCCCCGGCCCTTGACCGTGATCAACTCCGGGTCGCCGGGACCGGCGCCCACAAACCAGACGGTGCCGGTACGCATCAAGCGGCGCTATAAAGGCGCTTGTCCACAACCAGGCTTCCCTTGAAGTGGTGAAGGAACTTGGCAGCCGCCAGCAAACCCAGGTCGATCAGGGGTTCGACCAAAACAACCGTCATGTAGGCGGCGCCAAAGCTGGCGATGTTTAACACATTTTCAGCACCGAAACCTTGACCATAGATCGCCCAGAAACACACCCAGACCACGATGCCGCCCTGAAAAGCCACTGATAGCTTGAAAGCCTGCTGGTAGCTGATGTCCACGTAAGCCAGGTTTTCGGGAATGATGCGGCGTGCCAGGGCTGAGGTTGCAAACAAGGGCACCAGCAAGGTGGTGACATTTATGCCGTATTGAGGGAGATCCTGCTGTGCGAAAAACACACTTTGAATCAGCAAGCCACAGACCAAACCGATAGAGGCCGGTGCCACGCCGAAAATCAGCATTAACGTGGTCCCGAGAATCAGATGCACCTCAGAAACGCCCACCGGATGGTGCGGCATCAACTCAAAGAACGTAAACACCAGTGCGGTGCAAAGAATGGCGCGCAGCAACAAAGCCAGTGCACCTTCTTTTTTGATGGTGTCAAAGGCGAGTTTTCCCGCGTAGGAAACGGCAGTCGCTGCCGTTGCGTAGCTCAAAAAAATCTTGGTTCCGTCAACGAGTCCGGGTTCGATATGCATGGTGAAGATTCCTAAAAATATGGTGTAACAAAGACAAACAAGAACGACAAAAAATGGTTTTATTCAGCAAGCACCTCCTTGGATAGGCGCGGCATGGACACCTTGCCCGCATCTCGAAGAGGCGTAACTTGCTACTTTTTGTCCGCCAAAAATTAAATCGTCGCGGGCAATCTTCAAGGGTACAGAGCTAGTTTTCATACGTTCTCCACAGGAACTTCTGGTGGCGAAAATAAGGCGACCACCGCATCAGGGCAGGAAGCAAACCAGGCATGAAAATAGCTGGCCCGAACCGCGCCCTGCGACCACACGGCTTCCCCGGCATCGGACAAAGGGTTGGTATGCGGGCGAGAGCTGCGCAGGGCCGCTTGCAGTGGCGTATCGGTGGTCGAATAATGGAACGTGTGCCCACGCAAGGTGCCAGCGGGCAGGCGCAACTGTTGCGGCCCCAAAGCAGCCAAGCGTTTTTGCATGGTGACTACCCCCGGCAACAAACCCCATTGCGCATGGTGTTGCCCATCCACGGTAACGAGCATGTCAAACAAAACCATCATGCCACCGCACTCGGCCCAAACCGATTTACCTGCCTTGATGTGCTCGCCTAGGCTGTCACGCAGAGGCTTATTGGTAGCCAGCCGCGCAGCGTGCAACTCGGGATAGCCGCCGGGTAGCCAGACCGCATCACATTCGGGTAACGCGCTGTCCGCCAAGGGCGAGAAATACACCAAATCCGCGCCCAGGTTTTGCAGGCATTCCAGGTTGGCTGCATAGATAAAACAAAAAGCGGCGTCACGAGCGACGGCGACAGTGCGACCGGCCAGATGCCTGTTACTTGACAGCGTACCTCTTTGACCATGGGCCGGGGCATGTTCCACACCCAAGTTCTCTACACCCGCGACAGAAAATGTCACCTCCCAGCGCTTCAAGTCCGACAATGACATTTGCCCCAACGGAGTTCCAGCCAACGCATCAGCCGCGGCATCGAGACGTTCCAAGGCATCGCTGACCTCACTGGCCACCGTCAGCCCTAGATGCCGCTCCGGCAAGACCATGGCTGGGTTTCGCATAACGGCGCCCAGCCACTGCGCGGGTTCACGCACACTGCCCTGTAGCATACCCGCATGGCGCTCGCTGGCGACGCGGTTCGCCAGCACACCGGCCCAAGGCAGATGGGGGTGGTAATGCTGCAAGCCAAACGCCAGCGCGCCAAATGTGCCTGCCATGCTTGATGCGTCAATCACGGCCAGCACGTGCAGGCCAAAGCATTGGGCCAAGTCTGCGGCGCTGGGCTCACCGTCAAACAAGCCCATCACACCTTCCACAATGATTAAGTCCGCTTGGGCCGCCGCAGCCGCCAGCCGTGCCCGACAGTCGGCTTCACCCGTCATCCACAAGTCCAACTGGTGCACCGGCGCTCCGCTGGCCAAAGTGTGCCAATAAGGGTCCAGAAAGTCCGGTCCGCATTTGAACACCCGCACTCGGTGTCCCTGGCGCGTATGCAAGCGTGCCAAAGCCGATGTCACCGTGGTTTTGCCCTGGCCGGAGGCCGGGGCGGTGATGAGGATGGCGGGGCAAGTGTAGGTAACCATATGAAAAGCCAAGGAAGATCAGGGCCTGGACTGTCAGGTGACACCCACAAACACACCGAATGCCGGCTGGTTTACCTCATCGAATAACACCAGGGTATAGTGCGATTCGGCGCTACGGATAAATGCACTCACCACTTGCCCCGAGCCACCGTTCTGGCTGATTTCCAGGTCTATCTCCCGACGCAGCAGGTTCGGCAGATCGGGCATCTGGGTCCTACCGATTTCAGCCCGTGTGATCAGCGAGGTGGTGAGCAGGGCATCCTGTAGAAGCCGTTCGATGCGAGTAGCTGTGACTCCGGTCTCGGCCAGTTGAGTTTGAGTCATGACGTTTTGAGCCAGTGCAGGGACAATAGTCGTGAGAGCCCAGGTCAACAGCGCGAAGGACAGTCGGACGGATACGCACGAATGCGCGACTGGAACAAGAATTTTCATGAAAGAGAAAATCAACAAAAGCCCTCACCGTCGTCCCCGACAGTGCATGAGCGGCACGGTTTCACGCCAGGCGTGCAACCACCGTGTTGGCCGGTATCCGGGCTGGTGGATACAACCTCCATCGCCTTCCCAAGCGCGTGTTCAAAACGCTCAGTGGCTGTGATGGAAGCGGCGTCTTGCGACGCGTCCACTTACCGTTGCGGGGGCAGCGCAGGTTAGGCTTGCCAATTTGGCTCACCCTCCTGCTTCCCGTTGAACTGCGGTATGTGAACCACACCGCGAGCACCAACGAGCGGATTCTACAACTTCACCATTCATAATGGCGACCTTCAGGTGCCCGTCGCTGCAAGGCGGCAGGAGAATCGGGAAGGCGGTGTGATTCCGCCGCGTGCCCAACGCTGTAAGGAGGATGAACCAGGCTTGATGCCACTGGCGTATGCCGGGAAGGCGTCTGGTTCAGATGAATCCGAGTCAGAAGACCGGCCTGAAAAACCATCAAGCTGCACGGCCAGGCAGCGCATTTATTTTCACATGAGGGGAATGTCATGAAAGCAATGCCGGCGCAAGCCATCCAGGAAACACACGCCTTTGCAGACGAAGCACGTGATGCGGTCTATCGCGCCATTTTTTCCCGCCGCGATGTGCGTGGCCAGTTCTTGCCGACACCGGTGCCCGATGAGGTCCTGAGTCGGGTCCTGACGGCCGCACACCACGCACCATCGGTCGGCTTCATGCAGCCCTGGAACTTTCTTGTAGTCCAGTCTGATCAAGTCAAGCGCCGGGTGCATGATGCCTTTGCCGTAGCCCACGCCGAAGCAGGAGACATGTTCGAAGGAGACAAACGCGATGTCTATCGGACCCTTAAACTGGAAGGCATTCTGGAGTCACCCGTCGGCATCTGCATCACCTGCGACCGCGAGCGCAGCGGTCCTGTGGTAGTCGGACGTACCCACATGAAGACCATGGACCTGTATAGCAGCGTGTGTGCCGTACAAAACCTGTGGCTGGCAGCGCGAGCCGAGGGGCTGGGTGTCGGCTGGGTCAGCATTTTCAACCAGGCCGAACTGCAAGAAGCGTTGGGAATTCCGAAGCGCATCACGCCCATCGCCTACCTGTGCGTCGGCTACGTCAGCCATTTCTATGCCAAACCGGAACTGGAAAGTGCAGGGTGGCTGCCCCGGCTGCCGATGGAAGATCTGGTGTATTTCAACCAATGGGGCCATCGTGATGACCAGCAATCCCTGATCGGGCACTTGCGCCGCGACCAAGCAGCCGCACAGGGAGCAGCTTGACTCGAGGCCCCGGTTCAGGGAGAATCTGGCCACCGTTCGGTTCAACGAAACGGAACACGGTTTGAATCCGTGGCGGGCCCGCCGCTGTATCCGGGGACGGAAGTTGCTAGGTTGAAAAAACCAGTCACTGACGGGGATCACCCCGGCGGGAAGGCGCAATGATCCGGCTGATCCGGGAGCCAGAAGACGTGTTGAACCGATTCGGGGTCCAGGCAAGGGCTCCGGCTGACTGCATGCGCAAGCGTGCCTTCAGCCGGAGCCCTTTTTTTTTTTGATTTTCCGAGGAGCAAATCATGACGCAGAACGTTCAACCGCAAGCATCCACCCAGACCGACACAGCCGCCAAGGCACAGCCAGTCGCCCCGACCATCGCCATCCGCAAGAGCTGTAACCCGGACGGTATCGGTCTCTCGCACTATGTACTGATGGACAAGAAAGCGGCGAAATGACCGCAGCCGTTCTGAACCGGGCCGTCGCCGGCCCGGCGCTGATTTCCTTGGACATAGGCCATGACGTCTATGCCGCGGTCACCGATCCGAAAACCGCCTTCTGGGCACTGGTCGACAAAACGCGCATCGAGGAAGAAATCAGCGCCGGTCCGCTCCTTGACAGCTACCACGAAAAAGCCGACAGCTTTGCGCGCGAACTGCACGCCTTACGCTTCGAATTGAAGCCGTCCGGCGTGTATCTCAACCCGACCGAGCGCTGTAACCTCAACTGCACCTATTGCTATCTGCCCGGCGAGCAGCGCAAGGGCGGCAGCCACATGTCGACCGAAAAACTGATCGCTTCGCTCGGCAAGCTGCGCGATTACTTCCGCACGGTAATGCCGGAGGGTCGCAAGCCGCGCGCCATCTTTCACGGGGCCGAGCCGCTGATGAACAAGAAGGCGGTGTTCGCCGCCATCGACACTTTCGCCGAGGACTTTGCCTTCGGCCTGCAAACCAACGGTACGCTACTTGACAACGCGGCGGTTGAATTTCTCACCTCGCGCAATGTCAGCATTGGCCTTTCGCTCGACGGGCCGATCGCGGGCATCACCGACGCGACGCGCCAGACGTGGGGCGGCAAGAGCGTGCACAACAAGGTACTGACGGCGATGGACAAACTCAGAGGCTACGGTTCGTGGAGCGTGATCACCACCTGCACCACCGAAAATCTGCCTTATCTCACCCAGATGGTCGAACTCTTCCACGCCCGGGAAGTACCAACCTGCATGCTCAACACCGTGCGCTGCACGCTGCCCGGTGCGCGTGGCGTGAAGCCGGCCGATGGCAACATGGCAAAAGCTTTCTTTGCCGCCATGGATCGCACGCACGAGTTGTACCGAGAGACTGGACGCAAGCTGATGGTCGCCAATTTCGCCAACATCTTGATCGGTATCCTCGCACCGACCGCACGGCGGCTGATGTGCGACATTTCGCCCTGCGGCGGCGGTCGCGCCTTCTTCGCACTGGCGGCAGACGGTGGCCTCTATCCATGCAGCGAGTTCATTGGTCTGCCGCGCTTCAACGGCGGCAATCTGCTGGCCGATGGCGGCGTTGAAGCGGCGCTTACTTCTGAAGCTTTCCGCACGGTGATCACGCGCGATGTAGACACTTTCAGCCCCTGCGGCGACTGCGCCATCCGCCACTACTGCGGATCGCCTTGCCCGGCCGAGGCGCACGAGATGAACGGGGACATGGAGAAAACCGGTGCCTTCTGCGAGTTCTACAAGGAACAAGTCAACTATGCCCTGCGCCTGATCGCCGATGGCAAGGCCAACGACTACCTATGGGATGGATGGGACGAAGACACCGAAACCACCTTTGTGCGCGAATGACGAGCCTACGTAGAGGGTCTTCACACTATTCAAACAGACGCGCCACTCGACTTGTTAATGTGCTCTCTGCGCGAAAATACCCCAACACCGTCGCCAAGCTGTGATGCCCCGTCATCGCCATTGTTTCCGCCGGTGGCACGTTCTGGCGGCCGGCCTCGGTCACAAAGCCTGATCGCAACGAATGCGCAGAAAAATCCCCTTCAATTCCCGCCAACGCACAGCGGTCCTTGACGATGGTGCGCACGGCAGCGGGGGAGAGCGCCTCACCGAGATGCCCGCCCTTGCGAATTCTTCTAAAAATCGCGCCTGATGTGATTGGACCGGCCTTGAGCCAATCGTCCAGTGCCGCCCCCGCAGCACCCAATACCGGCTTGCCATTTTCCGGCTGGTCTGTTCCAGCCTGATTGGTCTTGGAGTGGAAGAGGGCGTAGATGAAGTCGGTCGGCCCCACCCGTTTCAAAAACTGCATGTCCGCGCCCGCCACTTCGGAACGTCTGCGCCCGCCACTGGACCAGGCAAAGAGGAGCAGGGCGCGGTCGCGCTTGCCGCGCAGCGAGTCGTCACAGGTGGCCAGGATCGCCTGCAGCGGATCTTTCGTCAGCGCATCCTTCTTCTGGGGCAGGGCGCCACGCTTGGCGTAGGCCTTGCGGGTGCGCGACAGCAGCTCGCGCACCTTGGGGTCGTGGCAGGGATTCTTGAACTCGCGCATCTGGTGCGCTTTGGACAACACGGCGATCCGGTGCACCAGTGTGTTGTGCGCCAACGCGCCGGGCTTGCCTTTGT
>JBASJO010000240.1:0-17276 GCA_049655365.1 Rhodoferax sp.
GGAAATGCCTTCGACCTGGGCAATGTCGGCCTCGGACGCCAGTGCCACGCCGCGCACGCCGCCAAAGCGCTGCAACAGGCGCGCGCGCCGTTTCGGGCCAATGCCGGGAATTTCTTCGAGCTTGCCGCCGTCCATGCGCACCTTGGCACGCGCGGCACGCATGCCGGTGATGGCAAAGCGGTGCGCCTCGTCGCGGATCTGCGCCACCAGCATCAGCGCGGCCGAGTCCTTGCCCAGGTACACCTTGTCGCGGCCATCGGCAAACACCAGTTCTTCCAGGCCGATGCGCCGGCCCTCGCCTTTTTCCACACCCACGATCAACGACAAGTCCAGCCCGAGTTGTTCAAACACCTCCCGCGCCATTGACACCTGACCCTTGCCGCCATCCACCAGCACCAGATCGGGCAAGCGCCCGGTACCTGTGGGCATAGCTCCGGAGCGTTTGGCATCGGCCAGGGTTTCTGCCAGCTTGCCGTAACGCCGCAACAGCACCTGGCGCATGGCCGCATAGTCGTCCCCCGGCGTGATGTCGTTGATCTTGAAACGCCGGTACTCGGCGCTTTGCATCTTGTGGTGATGAAACACCACACAGGAAGCCTGGGTCGATTCACCCGCCGTGTGGGAGATGTCAAAACATTCCACCCGCAGTTCGTCCAGGTTATCGAGTGGCAGGTCCAGCGCCTCCACCAGCGCGCGGGTGCGGGCTTGTTGCGAGCCTTCTTCGGCCAGCAGCCGGGCCAATTGCAGGCCCGCATTGGTCTGCGCCATTTCCAGCCAGACCCGGCGTTGCTCGCGCGGGTTGTGCACCGCGCTGATCTTGACCCCGGTTTGTTCGGACAGTGCCTGCAACAAGCCCTTGTCCACCGGCACACTCACCACCAGCGACGGTGGCGCCGGCACGTTGAGGTAGTGCTGGGCAATGAAGGCATCGAGCACCCGCATTTCAAGACTGCGCACGGCGGCCGGAACTTCAGCGTCATCGCCCTCCTCCAGCACCGCCGCGTCTTCGACATGGACCGGAAAATACGGCCGATCCCCCAGATGCCGGCCGCCGCGCACCATGGCCAGGTTGACGCAGGCACGACCGCCCTGCACCTTGACTGCCAGAATGTCGACGTCACGATCCGACACGTTGTCGACCGACTGCTGGTGCAGCACGTTGGACAAGGCCGCCACCTGGTTGCGCAGCTCGGCGGCCTGCTCAAATTCGAGCTCATCAGCGTGGGCCATCATGCGGGCTTCGAGCTCAGCCATCACCTCGCGCGCGTCACCGTTCAAGAAGCGCTCCGCATCGGCCAAGTCCTGGGCGTAAGCCTCAGGTGAAATATGCCCCACGCACGGCGCCGAGCAACGCTTGATCTGGTACAGCAGGCAGGGCCGGGTGCGGTTGCTGAACACCGAATCTTCGCAAGTACGCAGGCGGAACACCTTTTGCATCAACAGAATGGCTTCCTTGACCGCCCAGGCACTCGGATAAGGGCCGAAATAATGGTGTTTTTTTTCGACCGCACCGCGGTAATAGGCCACCCGGGGAAATTGCTCGCTGCCGCTCTTGCCCAGCGCCGTGATCTTCAAGTAAGGGTAACTTTTGTCGTCCCGAAACAGGATGTTGTACTTGGGGTTGAGCGTCTTGATCAGGTTGTTTTCCAGCAGCAGCGCCTCGGCTTCTGAGCGCACCACGGTGGTCTCCAGCCGGGCGATCTTGCTGACCATGTGGCCGATTCGGGTGCCACCATGGTTTTTCTGAAAATAGCTCGATACCCGTTTTTTCAGGTTGATGGCCTTGCCCACGTACAACACGTTGCCTTGCGCGTCGAAATAGCGATAGACACCAGGCAATGCCGGCAGGCTGGCCACATCGCTGAGTACCTGTTCGGGGTGGGTCGGCGCAGGGATGGCATCGGTGAGGACGGGCAACGGGAATTTCGGGACGTTTTCAGGCATAGGTGCGTATTGTGGACAATCTGGCCATGGACCAAGATTTCCCCGCCCCCAAACTTCATTGGGATATCTTTTGCCGGGTCATCGACAACTTTGGCGACCTCGGCGTGGCCTGGCGCCTGGCCTGCGATTTGGCCGCGCGCGGTCAGGCGGTGCGGTTGTGGGCGGATGATGTGTCTGCACTGGCCTGGATGGCACCGCAAGGTGCGCCCGGCGTAGAGGTTCGGCTCTGGACCACGCCCGTCGACATGACCGGCATCACCCCCGGCGACGTGCTGATAGAGGCCTTTGGCTGCGAGATCGATGAGGCGTTCGTCTCTGGCTACGCGACAGCGATCAGAGACAACGACAAAAAATGCGCCTGGGTCAATCTTGAATATCTCAGCGCCGAAGACTTTTCAGCGCGTTGCCACGGCCTGCCTTCGCCGGTGATGAGCGGACCCGGCCGTGGCTTGACCAAACATTTTTTCTACCCTGGCTTCACCATCGGCACCGGTGGCCTGTTGCGCGAGCCGGATCTGCTGGCGCGACAGGCCCGGTTTGACCGCCAAGCCTGGCTGGACGACCTGGGCCTGCCTTGGCAGGGCGAGCGCCTGGTGTCGCTGTTTTGTTATGAACCCGCCCGCCTGGGCGCCCTGCTGCGCGGCCTGGCCAGTGGCACCCAGCCGAGCTGTCTGCTGGTGACGCCCGGGCGCGCCAGTACTGCCGTGCGTGCCGAGGCTGCAAAAATGAACACGCTTGATCCATCTTGGAATCAGCGTTCGGTGCTGTCGGTTTTTTACCTCCCCCAACTCAGCCAGCTTGATTTTGACCATTTGTTGTGGGCCAGCGATGTCAATTTTGTGCGCGGCGAAGACTCGCTGGTGCGCGCCCTGTGGGCTGGCAAACCGCTGGTGTGGCACATCTACCCGCAACACGATGGCGTCCACGCCCACAAGCTCGAAGCCTTTCTGAACTGGCTGCAGGCGCCCGCCTCGCTTCGCGCCTTTCACCGTCGCTGGAATGGTCTGGAGACGCCAGGCCAGGCCCTGCCGGACGCGCCGTTCGAGCCCGAGCGCTGGCAGGCCTGCACAGCACAGGCACGCGCAAACCTGTTGGAGCAGGAGGACTTGAGCACCCAGCTGCTCAGATTTATTGCAAAAATCCTTTAAAATAGCGCGTTTTGCGGCACCGGCTTGAGTTCACTAAAGTCCAGACCGCCCTCGCCGCCTGACGCGCGGCCTACCTTCATCGTTTCGTTACGTTTCTTCCTATATGAAAATCGCTCAAGAAATTCGCGCCGGCAATGTCATCATGCACGGCAAAGACCCGATGGTCGTCCTGAAAACCGAATACGCACGCGGCGGCCGCGGCGCCGCCACCGTGCGCATGAAGCTCAAAAGCCTGATCGCCAACTTTGGCACCGAAGTGGTGTTCCGGGCCGACGACAAAATCGACAACGTGATCCTCGACAAGAAGGATTGCACCTACTCGTACTTTGCCGACCCCATGTACATTTGCATGGACGAGGAATACAACCAGTACGAAGTCGAAGCCGAAAACATGGGCGATTCGCTCAGCTACCTTGAAGACGGCATGCCGCTCGAAGTGGTGTTTTATGACGGCAAGGCGATTTCGGTCGAGCTGCCGACCAGCGTGGTGCGTGAAATCACCTGGACCGAGCCAGCCGTCAAGGGCGACACCTCGGGCAAGGTGCTCAAGCCCGCCAAGCTGGCCACCGGCTTCGAGATTGGCGTGCCAATTTTTGTGGCCCAAGGCGACAAGGTCGAAATCGACACCCGCACCGGCGAATACCGCAAGCGCGTCTAATCGATGACCCCACTGGGGTCGACCGCATCAAAAGGCTTCTTCGGAAGCCATTTTTTTTGGGTTTTTCGGTGTAGGCTACGGTCATGAAGCATGCTCCTGCGCAACATCCCTCCCCGGCGGACCAGGTGCCCAAGGACCTGACCGGCTCCAGGCTCGCCTTGCGACGGGTCGCCATTGACACCTACCGTGAAAACGTGGCCTACCTGCACCGCGATTGCGCGCTGTACCGGGCCGAAGGGTTTCAGGCGCTCTCAAAAATCGAGGTGCGCGCCAATGGCCGGCACATTGTGGCCACTTTGAACGTGGTGGACGATACCGCCATCGTCGCCTGCAATGAACTGGGGCTGTCGGAAGATGCCTTTTTGCAGCTGGCTGTGGCGCCAGGCCATATGGTGTCGGTAGCGCAAGCCGAACCACCCGCCTCCATTGGCGCGCTCTACCGAAAGATTGCCGGTGAACGCCTGGGGCGTGAAGATTTTCAGGCCATCGTGAATGACATCGCCGAGCTTCATTACTCAAAAATCGAATTGACCGCCTTTGTGGTGGCGACCAACCGCGATGAACTGGACCGCGAGGAAGTCTATTTTTTGACCGAAGCCATGGTCGGCGTCGGCAGAAAACTCGACTGGCACGACAGCCTGGTGGTCGACAAACACTGCATTGGCGGCATCCCTGGCAACCGGACCTCGATGCTGGTGGTGCCGATCGTGGCGGCACACGGCCTGCTGTGCCCCAAAACATCTTCGCGCGCCATCACCTCGCCCGCAGGCACCGCCGACACCATGGAAGTGCTGGCCAACGTGGAGCTGCCATTTGAGAAGTTGGCCGACATCGTGCGCGACCACCGCGCCTGCCTGGCCTGGGGCGGCACCGCCAAGCTGTCGCCGGCTGACGACGTGCTGATTGCGGTGGAGCGCCCGCTGGCGATCGACTCGCCCGGTCAAATGGTGGCCTCGATCCTGTCGAAAAAAATTGCTGCCGGATCGACCCATCTGGTGCTGGACATCCCGATCGGGCCGACCGCCAAGGTGCGCTCCATGCCCGAGGCGCAGCGGCTGCGCAGGCTGTTTGAATATGTCGCCAGCCGCCTGCACCTGTCGCTTGACGTGGTCATCACCGATGGGCGTCAGCCCATCGGACGCGGCATTGGGCCGATGCTGGAAGCACGCGACGTGATGCGCGTGCTGGAGAACGACCCGCTGGCGCCCAACGACCTGCGGCAAAAGGCCTTGCGCCTGGCCGGGCGGCTGATCGAATGTCACCCCGACGTGCGGGGCGGCGACGGTTTTTCCATTGCCCGCGACATTCTGGATTCAGGCCGCGCGCTCGCCAAGATGAACGCCATCATTGCGGCCCAGGGCGCCAAGGATTTTGATTACAACAATCCACGGCTGGGGCTGCTGAGCTTCGAGGTCTGCGCACCCACGGACGGTGTCGTGACCAATATTGACAATTTGCAGGTGGCGCGTATTGCCCGCTTGGCCGGTGCGCCCAAAGTGTCCTGCGCCGGGATTGATCTGTTTCAAAAACTGGGGGATACCGTGGTGGCGGGAGACCTTTTGTACCGGGTTCATGCCAGTTTTCAAAGCGACCTTGGCTTTTCGCGTCAGGCCTGCGCCAGGTTCAACGGCTACACGCTGGGCAAGGCCAGCGAGGTGCCGCACGTCTTTGTGGAATTCTGACCCTATGCTGTTGTATTTTGAAGATGAGTTGAATGGCGCCACGCGCCTGGCACAGGCGGCCCATTTGCCAGCCCGAATGATTGAGCGGCACCGTTTTCCCGATGGTGAGACCAAGCTGCGCCTGCCCGAGGCCTTGCCTGCAAAGGTCGTGATTTTTCGCACGCTGAACGACCCGAATGACAAACTGGTTGAACTGCTGCTGGTGGCACAGACCGCGCGCACGCTGGGTGCCACTCACCTGACGCTGGTGGCACCGTACCTGGCCTACATGCGCCAGGACATGGCTTTTCGTCCGGGCGAGGCCATCAGCCAGCGCATTGTCGGCAACTTTCTTGCTGACCTGTTTGACGCGGTGATCGCCGTCGACCCGCACCTGCACCGGGTGACCACACTACAGGAAGCCGTGCCACTGGCGCAGGCACTGGTGCTGAGCGGGGCACCTTTTTTGTCGGACTGGATAGCCGCGCAACGGCAGCACCCCCTGCTGATCGGCCCTGATGAAGAGTCGGCACAGTGGGTGGCGCTGGCGGCGGCACGCCATGGCTTTGATCACGCGGTCTGCCGCAAAGTGCGCCACGGTGACCATGACGTCGCGGTGGCGTTGCCCGATGTGGTCATAGCCGGTCGCCAAGTGGTGCTAATTGACGATGTGGTCAGCACAGGCCACAGTGTCGCCCGCGCTGCGCAACTGCTGCTGGCGGCAGGTGCCGCGTCGGTCGATGTGGCGGTCACCCACGCCCTGTTCTCGGGCGACGCCATGCAGATGATGCAGGACGCCGGCATCGGTGAGGTCTGGAGCACCGATTGTGTTGCCCACCCCAGCAATGTCGTCAGCATGGCCGGCGCCTTGGCCGCGGGCCTGGCCCGACTTCAGGCCAGTTTGCAGTAAGCCGCCATCGGCTTGAAGGACTCAGTCAGCACGGCAGGCCACGATGCGCTTGGCCTTGCCGCTGCGCCCCCGTGGCATGTCTTGGCCCAACTCGCCAATCACGCGAATCGGTTGAAGCTCTTGCGCAAGGGCAAATTTGTTCAGTTCCAGGCGGCACCGCGCCAGCGCTTTTTCGCCGTCAGCGCCCTGCAACGGGAGCCGCAGCTCCAGGGTGTGGTCATCACGCTGGCGCAAATGAAAATCAAACACGCCGGCCTCGTCTTCCAGCACCGTGCTCAGCGCCAACGGCAGCAGCGTGATGGGTCGGCCAGTTCTACCGGCCATGACAAGCGCATCGTCGCGTCGCCCCAACACCTCGATCACCGGCAAGGGACAGCCACAAGCACAGCGCTCAAGGTGCATCGTCAACTGGTCACCCAGGTCATAGCGGATCAGTGGTTGCACATGGTTGGCCAGGTTGGTCAGCAAGGTGGTGCAGGAGGGCTCGCCAGCCGGCATGGGCCGACCGCGCTCATCCACAGGCTCCAGAATGACCCAGTCCACATTGGCGTGGAGTTGTCCGTGGTCGCACTCCCAGGCGATGGACATGAACTCCGAGGCGCCATAGCTGTTGCGCACCGCGCAGGCGAGCACACGCTCCAGCCTTTGCCGTACGGTGGTACTGAGGGTTTCCCCGCCGGTCCAGACTTCTTTAGGCGCAAATTGCAGCGCGCCACGCTCTGCCTCATCGGCCAGCATGGCGGCCACCGTCGGATACGTGGCGATCACGGTCGGGGCAAATGCATTGAGTGCTTCGAGCAGATGTCGGTTGGACTGAAGAATGGAAAAACTCTGCAGGAGCGGTGCCTGCCAAGGGTTAAGCGCGCGCGCACGTTGCATGCTCACGGCGCTGGCGAAGTGACCGCTGGTGACCCCCACGAACGCAATGCGTTCGGTCAGCGCCAACGGATCCAGCCAGCGCTGCAGGGGTCGCGGCACGCTGCGCCGCAACACTTCCAGCGCGTCATAGACCGCCAGGGTCTGCGCGTTTTGCACAAAAACGCCGGGTTCATGATGGGTACCAGAACTTTCCCAAACCAGGTACTCCCCCAAGTAGGCTTGCCCGATGCGCGCAGGATCTGCGGTGAAAGCGCGCAGTTCGCTCAATTTGAGCTGCGGGTCGGTCACCCAATCGTCAAAGCGCGCCATCAAGGCCTGCCTGGACACGCTGGGCAGTTCGTGCAAAGGTGTCATACCGGGCAAACAGCCCGACAGGTGCTCCCGGTAAAATCGCGACTCCTGCTGCGCTGCGGCGACCAGCATGCTGAGCCGTGACTGCTGACGGTCCATGAGTGCCTGCGTTGAACTCCGTCCGCTGACCAGCACGTCCACTGACGATGAACTGAATTGGAACGGATCAAAAACTGGCATCATGTACTCCTTCCATTAGCGACCATCCTAGGCCACACCGGCATCGCCCCGCTTGCGAATAATCATTCTGAAGACCCGATTTACCTCCTCTTTCCCCCACCCTGACTGTCATGAACCCCATTGAAAAACCCACCGAGAACCTGACCGAGCGCCGACTGGCGGATGCCTGGGCAGAGCTGCAAAGTCACGCGGATCAGGGCAACCCCTTGGAAGCCGACGCGTATCGACTGGCTTTCTCGGACCCCGAATTCCTGTTGCGCCGGGAAACCCGCGGCATCCGCTTTCAGCTGGAGATGCTCAAACCCGACCTGGACCAAGCCGAGCAAGGCATCGAGAGCACCGTGGTGGTGTTTGGCAGTGCCCGATTTCCAGCACCGGAGGACGCCAAGAACAGCCTCTACGAGGCCCAAGCCAGCGGCGACGCCAATGCTTTGGCGATAGCGCATCGACTGGTGCGCAACGCCCACTATTATGATCAGGCGCGCCTGTTTGCACGCTTGGTGGCGAATTACAGCATGCATCGCCGCCCCGAAGAGCGGCTGTTCATTGTCACCGGCGGTGGCCCCGGCATCATGGAGGCGGCCAACCGTGGCGCGCATGAAATGGGGGCGCCGAGTGTGGGTCTCAACATCGCCCTGCCCCACGAACAAAAACACAATCCCTACGTCACGCCCAACCTCAGCTTCAAGTTCCATTACTTTGCGCTGCGCAAAATGCACTTCATGATGCGGGCCAAGGCACTGGTGGCGTTTCCGGGCGGCTTTGGCACGCTCGACGAGTTGTTCGAGGTCATCACCCTGGTGCAGACGCGCAAGGCCAAACCCGTGCCCATCGTGTTGTATGGCACCGAGTACTGGAAACGTCTGATCAACATCGACGTGCTGGTCGAGGAAGGCGCCATCTCTGCAGATGACCTCAAGTTGTTCCAGTATGTGGATGAGCCCGAAGCCGCCTGGGCGGTGATCAAGGATTTTTACGGTTTGTGAGCGGGCGGGCGCAGGCGCCAGGCCGAGCGCGCCCCGGCCACCACGCTGGCACCGACCGTCCAGAACACCAACGACACGCCCATCACGGCGCCCGCGCTGCCAAACAGCATGGGCATCAGGACGCTGGACGCGTTGATGGCCATCAAACGAAAGCCCAGCGCCTCGCCATGGCGTGCCTCGGGCGTGATCTGGTGCAAGGTGCTCATGATCATGGGCTGCACCGAGCCCAGCGAAACGCCCAATAACACAGAGCACAGGCCCATCGTGAGCGCGTCGGGCATGAACGGGTAAATCGCAAACAGCACGGCGGTGGCCAGCATGGCCGTGGTCACCACCACCCATTCATGCAAGTGGGCCGCCAACAGCGGCAAGGCAACCCGGACGGCCGTTGCGGCCAGGGCGAAGCTGCCCAAAATCGCCCCAATGGCCGAGGCGCTCAAGCCGCGCTCGTGTCCCAGCACCGGCACCACAAAGGTGTGCACGTCCCAGCAGGAAGACAGCAACCAGTTCACCAGCATCAGCCTGCGGATCATCGGATCACGGAGCAAATCCCAGGCGCCGCCCTTGCCGGCACCCGTCCTGACCGGCACCGGAGGCAACTCGACGGTGTGACGCACCCACAGCCAAGTCATCAAGGGCATGCAGGCCAAGGCAAAAAATGCCACCCTGAAACCAGCCAGGTCAATCAACAAACCCGCCATCAGTGGTCCGATAAAGTTGGCCAGCGCCGGGCCGATCGAGAGCCAGCTGAACAAGCGCTTGAGTTCGGTGGTGTTTTGCGCCGAACGCCCCACATGGCGCTGCAGGCTGATGGACGCCACACCCGTGGCGCCACCGGTCATCAAGGCACTCAGGCACAACACCGGAAAAACTGGAAATGCCACCGCCAGCCCGGCACCCGCGCTGGCAAACAGCACACTCAAACCCACTGGCCGCTTGAACCCGTTGCGATCCGCATAACGACCCGCCGGCAATGCCAAAAACACCTGAGTCAGGGCGAACAGGGAAAGCAACAAGCCCACTGCCAAGGCGCTGTATCCTTCGCGCAGCGCCATCAGCGGCGCGGCCATGCGCATACCGGCCATGCAGGCGTGCAAGCTGATGTGGCCAGCGATCAGGCGGGTCAGCGCCACCGAGCCCAGCGGCGGCCCGGCGGTATTCATGGTGGCTGAGAAGCGTCGGCGCTGTCGAAATCTGCGTCGTGCACGATCAGCACAGCACTCTGCGTATCAGACAGGGCCTCGACATTCTTGAGCGCACGGCCCATGGCACGGCTGCGGGTTTGCGCACCGTCAATGGTTTTGAGCACGGTCTCGGTTTGCGCCTTCACCTTGGCCAGCACGTCGCCAAACTTGCCAAACTCGGTTTTCACCGCGCCCAGCACCTGCCAGACTTCGCTGGAGCGCTTTTCGAGCGCCAGGGTTCTGAAACCCATTTGCAACGAGCTCAGCATGGCCAGCAAGGTGGTGGGCCCGGCCAGCGTGACACGGCAGTCGCGCTGCAGGGATTCCATCAGGCCCGGGCGGCGCAGCACCTCGGCGTACAGCCCTTCGGTGGGCAGGAACAGAATGGCAAAGTCGGTGGTGAACGGCGGTTCCAGGTATTTCTCGGCAATCGACTTGGCTTCCACGCGAATGCGCTGTTCCAGAGCGCGGCCAGCCAGCTCAGCGCCCGACGCATCGGCACGGCCCTGGGCGTCAAGCAAGCGCTCGTAGTCCTCATTGGGAAACTTGGCGTCGATCGGCAACCACAAGGGAAGTCCCGAATCTGACCGGCCTGGCAGCTTGACGGCAAAGTCCACCACATTTTTGCTGCCCGGACGCGTCGCCACCTGCGCTGCATATTGGTCCGGAACAAACACCTGTTCCAGCAAGGAGGCCAGTTGTGCCTCGCCAAAAATACCCCGCGTCTTGACGTTGGTGAGCAGGTGCTTGAGGTCACCCACGCCCTGCGCCAGCGTCTGCATTTCACCCAGGCCCTTGTGCACTTGCTCAAGACGGTCAGCGACCTGCTTGAAGCTTTCACCCAAACGAGCCTGCAAAGTGCTTTGCAGTTTTTCATCGACCGTGGCGCGCATTTCGTCGAGCTTGGACGCATTGCTGGTCTGCAGTTGCGCCAATTGCTTTTCCAGGGTTTCGCGGATCTCGTTCATGCGCCGCGCGTTGGACTCGCTCAAGCCCGAGAGCTGGTTGGTCAGTGTGTCGTGCAAGGTTTTTTGCAACACGGCAAGTTGCTGGCCAAAAGCATCAATCTGCGTGTTCTGCGTGCGCGTTGCCTCTGCGCCCTGCTGCACCAGGGTTTGCTGAAAAGTGGACAGGGTCATTGTGAGTTCCTGGCGGCTGTCGCGCGAGGCCTCGACGATGTCGCGACGGAGTTCACGTTCCAGCCGCTCTGTGCTGTCCCTGACCTGTTGCATCAGTTGATCGGCCTGGGTCGCGTCGGCGCCTGAACGCCGCATGAACACGACGAGCAGGACGGCCAGATTGAGGAAGCCCAGGGCCAGCAGTGCCCAGAAAAAAACTGTGTTCACGCTTTAACCCTTTCGCATGGCATGCGCATGCACAAGCCGCGCTTCAAGCCGACACGACCTGCGGATTCAAAGGCGTCACTGCCTTGCCGTGTACCAGAAAGCCGATCAGGTTGTCAGCGGCGAGCTGCGCCATGGCCAGGCGGGTCGGTACGGTGGCACTGGCAATGTGCGGAGTCAGAACCACATTGGGCACGTTCAACAGATCCGGGTGCACCTTGGGCTCGCCCTCGAACACATCGAGCCCCGCCGCAGCAATGGTGCCCTGCTTCAGGGCAATGGCCAAGGCCGCATCATCCACGATGCCGCCACGCGCAATGTTGACCAGGGTGGCGGTGGGCTTCATTTGCGCCAACTCGGTCGCCCCGATGGCGTGGTGCGCCTCGGGCGAGTAAGGCAGTACCAGAACCAGGTGGTCAGATCGCTGCAACAGGTCCTGCTTGCTGACGTAACTGGCGCCGCAGGCCGCCTCGGTGGCAGCCTCGAGTCGCGAGCGGTTGTGATAGATCACGTTCATGCCAAAACCGTGTGCACCGCGCCTGGCGATACCCTGGCCAATGCGTCCCATACCCAGAATTCCCAGCGTGCTGCCATGCACCTCAGCCCCGGCAAACATGTCGTAACGCCAGCGATTCCAGAGCCCTGCGCGCAGGAAATGCTCGCTTTCAGCCATGCGCCGGGCAGTGGCCATCATCAGCGCAAAGCCAAAATCGGCCGTGGTTTCGGTCAGAACGTCGGGCGTGTTGGTGCCCAGCACGCCAGCGGCGGTCATCGCGCCCAGGTCGAAGTTGTTGAAACCAACCGCCATATTGGCGCAGATTTTCAGATCCGGACAGGCCGCCAGCACCTCCTGGCTGATGCGTTCGCTGCCGGTGGTGAAAACACCCTGCTTGCCCTGAAGCTGTTGGATCAATTCTGCGGATGACCACAGGGTGTCGTCCTGATTGGCAGTGACATCAAAGTGCTGCGCTAACAGCGTCAATACTTGCGGGAACACGGCACGCGCAACCAAAATTCGGGGTTTCATTTATTCAGTCTCCTGGCACAGTTAACTTGTTGGGGGAATGTTTTTTTAAAGTAACATTGTCCGCGAACTGCCCGCTTTATTCGTGCCATCGGGCCCCATCCGTTGCCACTATTTTTGTCAATTTTGTGTGCCATTTTGATGGCCTTTTAAAAGTGTCAGACTTGTCTACAATCGCGCAAATTTAAAATTACAAACTCGATCAACGTGATTCGCTCCTCCAGTCTGTTCGTCTTTTTATACCTGTTCTGGCTCCTGCTGTCGGGTTTGTTTACGCCATTTCTATTGGCTTCAGGGGTGGGATGTGCGCTGGTTGTGACCTGGTTTGCGCGGCGCATGCATGTGGTGGACGATGAAGGTCACCCCATCCAGCTGGGAACGCACGCGCTGGTCTACTGGGCCTGGCTCTTCAAGGAAATCATCAAGTCAGCCTGGGATGTCAGCAAGATCATCTTGCATCCCAAGTTGCCTATCAGCCCCACCCTGATCCGGTTCAAACCCTCGCAGAGAACGCATGTGGGCCTGGTGTTGCATGCCAACTCGATCACCCTCACGCCTGGCACCATCACGATTGAAGCCCATGCCCACGAATTTCTGGTGCACGGCCTGACGCGCGGCTCGGCGCACGCGGTGGTAGACAGCGAAATGAACCTGCGGTGCACGGCGTGCGAGGGTAAAGCCTGATGTTCGCAGCCGCTGCCCTCGCGCTCTTGGTCACGCTGGCCTTGACCCTGGTGCGGGCCAGCTTGGGGCCCACAGTTTTTGACCGGGCTCAGGCAGCCAACACCATCGGCACGGTGGCCATGCTGCTGCTGGCGGTGATGGGATTCCTCGGTGGGCGCCCCGAGTTCCTCGACCTGGCCATTGTTTACGGCTTGCTCAATGTGATTGGTACCATTGCCGTCCTCAAGTACTTCCGACACGGGGACCTGGGTGACCCGGGAGATGAACAAGAAGACTCGCCAGCCGTGAAGGAAGTTGCCCCATGAGTTTCCTCATCACTTCGGTGAGTTGGGTCAGCCTGATCCTGGGTGGTGTCTTTTGCGTTGTGGGGGCCATCGGCATGCTGCGCATGCCTGATTTCTACACCCGAATGCACGCCGCCAGCGTGATCGAAACGCTGGGTGCCGGCCTGATTTTGCTGGGTCTGATGCTGCAAGCCGGCCTCACGCTGGTGACCGTCAAGTTGCTCATGCTGGGCCTGTTGATTTTGTTTGTCAGCCCCACGGCCACCCACGCCCTGGCGCGTGCCGCCATGGTGCGCGGGCTCAAGCCGCTGTTGGCCCCTGAGGAGAAAACACCATCGAAGCCTTGATCATCAATGTCCTGATGCTGATGATGGCGGTGAGTGTGGTGGTCATCATCCGCAGCCGCAACTTGTTTGCCGTGATTCTGCTCAGCGGCATCTACAGCTTTTTGATGGCCACCGTGCTGGTGGCCATGGATGCGGTAGATGTGGCCATGACCGAGGCGGCGGTGGGCGCGGGTATCTCGACCGTGCTGTTGCTGGGTGCACTGTACCTATGCAAAAGTGAAGAGGCGAATGCACCCAGCAAACCCTTTGTTCCATTGCTGATCTCGCTTTCGGTGGGTGGCATGCTGATCTACGGAACGCTCGGCCTGCCCGAATTCTCGGACCCCAAGGCACCCATTCATGTGCATGTGGTGCCACGCTATCTCAACCAAATGAAACAGGAAGTCGACGTGCCCAACGTGGTGACCGCCGTGTTGGCCAGCTACCGTGGCTACGACACCCTGGGTGAAACCACGGTGGTCTTCACGGCGGGTGCCGGCGTGGTTGCGCTGCTGCGCCGGCGCCGCAAAGGGAGCAAGTCATGAGAAACGACCTGATCCTGCGCGTCATCGCCAAGTTGCTGATTCCGTTCATTTTGCTGTTTGCCCTCTACGTGCAATTTCACGGTGACTTTGGGCCGGGTGGCGGCTTCCAGGCAGGCGTGATACTGGCCGCCGCCGTTATCTTTTATGCGTTGATCTACGGCCTGGCCGACGCGCGCAAGGTGGTTCCTGAGCCGCTGGTGGAATCCATGATGGCCATTGGCGTGCTGCTGTATGCCGGCGTCGGCGTGGCTGGCATTGTGCTGGGTGGCAACTACCTTGACTACTTTGTGCTCGACCCCAACCCGGTGCAAGGGCAGCATCGCGGTATTTTCTGGGTCGAGGCAGGTGTGGCAACCACAGTGTCGGGTGTCATGCTGAAGATGTTCTACATGTTTGCGGACCGTGCCAAGGTGGATGAGGAATGACCGGCGCCACCACTTCCATGACGCTGGGCAGTCACTTCACCTACTTCATCACGATTTTTCTGATGATCGCGGGCCTGTTCACCCTGATCTCACGTACCAATCTGATCAAGAAACTGGTTGGCCTCGGGATTTTTCAAACCTCGGTTTATTTGCTGTACATTGCGCCCGCCAAGTTGATCGGGGGCACAGCGCCCATCCTGAGCGACGCTTTCACGGTGTACTCCAACCCCCTGCCCCATGTGCTGATTTTGACGGCCATCGTGGTGGGTGTGGCAACGCTGGCACTGGGCCTGGCCCTGGCGGTGCGCATCCACGAGGCTTACGACACGATCGAAGAGGACGAGATCCTGGAGCGTGACACCCAAGCAGAAGACGACGGGAAGGCAACATGAATCTGGCCCCGCACCTGCCCGCCCTGCAAGTGGTTGTGCCCTTGATTGCAGCGCCGCTCACCGTCCTGTTGCGCCGGCGCAGCGTCGCATTTGGCGTGGCACTGGTGGCCAGCTGGCTCTCCTTGGCGATCTCGCTGCTGCTGTGGATGCAGGTGGCCAACAGCGGCACCATCAGCTACGCCATTGGCAGCTGGCCCGCTCCTTGGGGTATCGAATACCGGGTTGACCGTTTGAACTCTTTCCTGCTGGTGCTGGTGTCCGGTATCGCCGCCCTGGTACTGCCTTTCAGCCGGTCCAGCATCGAGTCCGAAGTGCCGACGCAACAGCACTACCTTTTTTACACCATGTTTGTGTTGTGCCTGGCCGGACTGCTGGGCATCGCCATCACCGGGGATGCCTTCAACATTTTTGTGTTCCTGGAAGTCTCCTCGCTGTCCGCCTACGTGTTGATTGCGCTGGGCCGCGATCGCCGTGCACTTTTTGCGGCTTTCCAATACTTGCTGATGGGCTCCATCGGGGCGAGCTTTCTGGTCATCGGCATCGGCCTGCTTTACCTGATGACCGGTACCCTGAACCTGGCCGACATGGGGCAGCGTTTGGCCTCGGTGCAGGGCACCCGACCGGTGCTGGCCGCGCTGGCGTTCATTACCGTGGGTGTCTCGCTCAAGCTGGCGCTGTTTCCGTTGCACCAGTGGTTGCCCAACGCCTATACCTTCGCACCATCGGCAGTGTCGGCCTTTCTGGCGGCCACAGCGACCAAGGTAGCGGTCTATGTGCTGCTGCGCTTTTATTTCACGGTGTTCGGCGAGTCAGCCGTGTTTGCCAAGTTGCCCATGCAGCAAATGATGCTGCTGCTGGCGCTGGCCGGCATGTTTGCAGCGTCGACCATTGCCATCTTCCAGACTGACCTGAAACGGCTGTTTGCCTACTCGAGCGTGGCTCAAATCGGCTACATCATTCTTGGCTTGTCGTTCAATTCGGCCAGCGGACTGACCGCCAGCATCGTCCACCTGTTCAACCACGGTGTCACCAAAGGGGCCATCTTCATGTTGCTGGGCTGCGTGGCGTTGGGCATGGGTGGCACCACGCTGGCGCGGGTGCAGGGGCTGGGCAAGCGCATGCCACTGGTCAGTTTTGGCATTGTGGTGGGCGGCCTCTCGCTGATGGGCGTTCCGGGCACCGCCGGCTTCATCAGCAAGTGGTATTTGCTGCTGGCAGCGTTGGAGCAGGGCCAGTGGTGGTTGGTGTTCATGATCGTTTTATCGTCACTGCTGGCGGCGGTCTATGTCTGGCGATTCATTGAAATGGCCTATTTCCGGGCACCGCGCGACGATACCGCCAATGTCGCGGCGACGCCGTGGTTGATGAGCGTGCCGACCGCTATCTTGGTCATCGCTATCGTCTACTTCGGTTTTGACACCTCGTTCACGATCGGCACCGCTTCTGATGCCGCGGCTGCATTGCTCGGAGGGCAGCGCTGATGCTGACACCTGAACAGGTCATTCTGGCGTCCATGGCCGTGCCTTTGGCCGGCGCCTTGTTGATCTCACTGGCCGCTCGCCTGCCCAATCTGCGTGAAACCATCACGCTGGTCACTGCAGCGGTGTTGTTGGTGCTGGTGTTGAAGCTGCTGCCGCTGGTGCTGGCCGGTGCGCGCCCTGGCGTGGTGCTGTTCAGCTTGCTGCCGGGTCTGAACATCGCGTTCCAGGTCGAGCCACTGGGTATGCTGTTTGCGCTGATTGCATCGGGCTTGTGGATTGTCAATTCGCTTTACTCGATCGGTTACATGCGCGGCAACAATGAAGCCCACCAGACGCGCTTTTTTGTCTGCTTTGCGGTTTCCATCGCCGCCACCATGGGCATTGCCTTCTCGGGCAACCTGTTCACCCTGTTCATCTTTTATGAGGTGCTGACGCTCAGCACCTACCCCCTGGTCACGCACCACGGCACCGACAAGGCGCGCGACGGTGGACGGGTGTACATCGCCCTGCTGTTGAGCACATCCACCGTGTTGCTGCTGCCTGCACTGGTATTCATCTGGCACGTTGCCGGTACCACCGACTTCACGGTAGGGGGCATTCTGGTCGACAAACTCAAACCCGGCGAACTCGCGCTGCTGTTGGGTTTATGCGTCTTCGGCATCGGCAAGGCCGCTTTGATGCCATTCCACCGCTGGTTGCCTGCCGCCATGGTGGCACCAACGCCGGTGTCGGCGCTGTTGCACGCAGTGGCCGTGGTCAAGGCCGGCGTCTTCAGTGTGGTCAAGGTCATTGTGTATGTTTTTGGCGTGGACACCCTTGCCACAGCGGGTGCCACGAATTGGCTGGTGGCCGTGGCCGGGTTCACCATCAT